>DASTEN010000411.1:0-3970 GCA_035709645.1 Sphingomonas sp. | reverse complement strand
CTGTACCAGCATCTGTTCTGGTTCTTCGGCCACCCCGAAGTGTACATCATGATCCTGCCGGGCTTCGGCATCGTCAGCCACATCGTCGCGACGTTCAGCCGCAAGCCGGTGTTCGGCTATCTCGGCATGGCCTATGCCATGGTCGCGATCGGTGTGGTCGGCTTCGTCGTGTGGGCGCACCACATGTTCACGACCGGCCTCAGCGTGAACACCAAGATGTACTTCACCGCGGCGACGATGGTCATCGCGGTTCCGACCGGCATCAAGATCTTCTCGTGGATCGCGACGATGTGGGGCGGATCGATGCGCTTCCCGACCCCGATGGTCTGGGCGATCGGCTTCATCTTCATGTTCACGGTCGGTGGCGTCACCGGCGTCGTCCTCGCCAACGGCGGCGTCGACGACTACATGCAGGACACCTATTACGTCGTCGCCCACTTCCACTATGTGCTGTCGCTGGGCGCGGTGTTCTCGCTGTTCGCCGGCTTCACCTACTGGTTCCCGAAGATGTCGGGCAAGATGCTGAACGAGTTCCTCGGCCAGCTGCACTTCTGGGTGTTCTTCATCGGCGTGAACATCCTGTTCTTCCCGATGCACTTCCTGGGGCTGCAGGGCATGCCGCGGCGTTACCCGGACTATCCGGACGCCTATGCCCACTTCAACAACATCGCCACGATCGGTTACATGATCATGGCAGCGGGCATGGTGATCTTCTTCGTGAACGTCATCTGGTCGCTGATGGCGGGCAAGAAGGCGGGCGACAATCCGTGGGGCGAAGGCGCGACCACGCTCGAATGGACGCTCAGCTCGCCACCGCCGTACCACCAGTTCGAGACGCTGCCGAAGGTCGACTGATCGATCCGACGACAGCCTTCGGGTGAAACGAGACGCCTCGGCAGCAATGCCGGGGCGTTTTGTTTTGCTACTTCGCTGGCGTAAAATCCGCCGAGATTTGGCGTGGATTCCGCAGGCGATTTGCCCTGCTACAGCACCGCCGCAATAATATCGTGTCAGTTCAGTGTGTTATAAATCTGGCACACCTTCTGCAATGCTCCTTCCGTGCAGCGCGAGACAGCGCCGAGCCAACGCCAGAAGGAGACACATCATGACCAAGACCATCGCCCTGATCGCCGCCACCGCCGCCAGCCTGATCGCCGTCGCTGCCCCCGCCGCCGCCCAGACCCGCGCGTTCGACGCCGTCACGCTGACCAAGCAGCCCGGCAGCGAGCAATATTGCATCCGCAGCGGCTGGGGTCTGGCTGGCGCCTACGCCAACCGTCTGATCCGCCGCGGCGATTGCCACGATCAGCGCGGCTGGAGCCAGCGCGGCGTTGCGATCGACCCGGTCGATGTCCAGGTCGCGGCCCGCATGAAGGGCGTACAGGTCGCCGCACGCTAATCGACCGGCCGATCGCCGATCGCCGATCAAGCGCCTCGACCCCCGGGTCGGGGCGCTTTCGCGTTTCCGCCGCCGGCCGCACCGCGGTAGAAGGGGGGGGATGACGCCCTTCACCCACCGCTTCACCGCTCAGAGCGAGCACATCGACGAACTCGGCCACGTCAACAATGCCGAGTGGGTCCGCTGGATCCAGGACATCGCCGTCGCCCATTGGGCAGCTGTCGCTCCGGTCGCGCACCAAGACGCCTATGTCTGGGTCGTCGTGCGGCACGAGATCGACTATCGCGGCAATCTGGTCGCGGGCGAAAGCGTGACCGGTGAAACCTGGGTCGGCGAGGCGCCGAAAGGCGCGCGTTTCGACCGTCACGTCCGCTTCACCGGGGATGATGGCAAGGTGAAGGTGGAGGCGCGCACGACCTGGGCCCTGCTCGACAAGGCGAGCGGGCGGCTGCTGCGGATCACCCCCGAAATCGCAGGGCCGTTCCTGGGTGGTGATACGCCGGGCGCTGCATGAGCGGCGGCGCGCCGTCGACAAGGATTGTCTTTTGGTCGTCCGACCCCGCAAAACTCCCCGGGCGACCCCGACGTTTCAAGGCTTCGGCGCCGCGATCAGCGGCACGCCGTCCACCGTATGGTTGCCGTCGATTTTCTTTTGCAGCAGCGCCATCGCCCTCGCTTGCGTCGTCCGCCCATCGGACGACGTCGACGGTGAAGCGGTCGTCTGGAGCGACGTACGGGGGAAGGATCAGTATTCGCTCGTTCTGGCGAGATCATGCTTGCCGGACGGTGGCGCTGGCCTGACGTTCGCGTAACCCTTTTGATCGGGCGGAGCCTAATCGCCGACGAATCCGAACGGGGACACGCCGGCATCGCGGTCGCTGACGATCAGCGCGCGGCCCGCTGGCGCGGCCGATCGCTGCGCGCAGTCGGCGCGGGTGCAGGCGCGGCAGCCGAGGCCGATCGGTGTCGCTTCGCCGTCCAGGTCGAGCCCACGCGCCGCGGCGAGCGTGCCGGCGGCGTCGGCGGCCAGGCCCAGCGTGACCGCAAACCGCGCGCGAACCGCGCCCTGCCAGCCGCCGGGCGGGCCGACGCAGCGCGATGAGGTGAACCAGCGGCTGCCATCCTCCATCGCGACGAGCTGGACGATGCGTTCGTCCGGACGCTGGAAGACGGTGAAGGTGTCGAGCAAGGGACACAGCCCCGGTCCCTCGACCAGCGCCGCGTTGCTCGCCCCGGCGAACCGCTTCGACACCTGGCCCGCCCGGTCGGTGCGCAGCATGAAGAACGGCAAGCCGCGCGCGCCCACCCGGCTCAAGGTGGTCAGTCGGTGCGCGACCTGTTCCGCCGATGCGCCGAAGCGGCGGCGGATCAGGTCGAGGTCGTAGCCGGTCGTCTCGCACGCGCGCAGGAAGCGGGCATAGGGCATCATGACCGCGGCGGCGAAATAGCCGGTCAGGTGGCGCCGGTAGAGCTTGTCCGCCGTGCGATCGATGAAGTTCGCGCCTCGGACGAGCGCGTCGATTTCCGCACGCGCTTCGATCTGTCCCAGGTGACGGGCGAGCGCGAACACGCGGGACGGCGGATCCAGCGTCTCCGACAGCTGGATTTGCCGCGCGTGCAGGTCGATCCGGACGCGGAAGTCGGTCAGCACCTCCAGCGGCAGGATGCGAATCGACAGCTGGTGCTTCACACGCAGGCGGTCCGCCAGGCTGCCGAACAGGTCGCCCGTCCCCTGCCGCAGGTCGTCGGCCAGCCCTTCCGCGGCGGTGTCGAGGTCGGCGAAATGGTTGCGCCACCGCTCGATCTCGCGGCGAACGGCGGTGCCGGTCTCGGCGGGATCGGCCGCGGTCGCGCTCCCCCCGCCGCGATCGTAGGCGCGAGCAAACGCTTCCGCCCCGCCGGGCGCGCCGACCAGCCATTCCTCGAGTTCCGCGCGGTCGATCTCCAGGTCGGCGAAGATCGGGTCGGCCAGCCGCCGCCGGATCGCCTCCGCACCCCCACCGGGCTCGCCCGCGGCCAGCGTGCGCGGATCGAAGTCGAATCGTTCGGCGAGCGCAAGCAGCAGGCTCGCCGACACCGGGCGCTGGTTGCGCTCGACGAGGTTCAGGTAGCTAGGGCTGATCCCCAACATCTCGGCCATCGCCGCCTGCGTCAGGGCGCCTGCCCGGCGGACGCGGCGGACGGCGTGTCCGGCGAAGAGCTTGCGATCGATCATGGGTACCGTTGTGAAGACTTTACAACATGACAGCAAGAATGCCGTCTAGACACGACTATCCGACCTCATGGCTGTCAATATTGTCCTGTCCTGTCGTGTCGATCGCTGGTTAGTCCGGAGTCATCACCAGAACACGACGAAGGGACGACACGATGACGACGACGTTCGAAGACCTGGTTCCCGCCCCCAAGGGCCGCTTCGACGGCATCGTGCGCCCCTATGCGCCGGCGGACGTCGAGCGGCTGCGTGGGTCGTTCCCGATCGAACACAGCCTGGCCCGCCGCGGCGCGCTGAAGCTGTGGGAACTGCTCCAAACCGAGCCGTACATCAATTCGCTGGGCGCGATGAGCGGAAAC
>DASTEN010000410.1:0-2543 GCA_035709645.1 Sphingomonas sp. | reverse complement strand
GCGGCGTTGCGCTGCCCGGCGGCCTCGACGACCTCGCGCATCCCCACCGCCGCGATGCCGCGCTCCGCGAACAGGCGGCGCGCGGCGCGCTTCAGCTCGTTGCGGGTGGCGCCGCCGCGGGGAAGGGGAGGGGACTTGGTGACGGTCATGGGACGCGCGAACATTGCGGAAGCGGGCGGCCGCCGCAAGTCGCGCTAACTGCGATAATCGGCGTTGATCGAGATGTAGCCGTGCGTCAGGTCGCAGGTCCACACCGTCGCGCGGCCTTCACCCAGATGCAGGTCGACGCCGATCTCGACCTCCTGACCCTTCAGATGCGCCGCCACCGGCGCTTCATCATAGCCCGCGACCGCAAGCCCGCCCTCGGCCACCTGCGTCGTGCCGAAGCGGATCGACAGCTTGTCGCGCTCGGCCGGTTCGCCCGCCTTGCCGACCGCCATCACCACCCGGCCCCAATTGGCGTCCTCGCCTGCGATGGCAGTCTTCACCAGCGGCGAGTTGGCGATGCTCATCGCGATCCGGTGGGCGCTGCCATCGCTCTCCGCGCCCTCGACGGTCACCGCGATGAACTTCGACGCGCCCTCGCCGTCGCGCACCACCAGATGCGCCAGCTGCCGGCACAGGTCGTGCAGCGCCGCCGCGAACGCATCGGCCCCGTCATCGTCGAACGACGCGATCGGATCGCCGCCTGCCGCCCCGGTCGCGAACGCCAACACCGTGTCGCTGGTCGAGGTATCGCCATCGACCGTGATGCACGAAAAGGTCTGGCGATTGGCCGCCTCCAGCGCGGCTTGCAGGAACGCCGGCTCGACCGCTGCATCGGTGAAGATGAAGCCGAGCATCGTCGCCATGTCCGGCGCGATCATGCCCGACCCTTTGATGATCCCGGCCAGCTTGACCGTCCGGTCGCCGACCTTCGCGGTGGTGAACGCGCCCTTGGTAAAGGTGTCGGTCGTGCCGATCGTCTCGGCCGCCGCTTCCCAGTCGCAGGGGGTCGCGACGAACGCCGCGTCCAGCCCGGCCTCAGCCTTGTCGATCGGCAGCGGCACCCCGATCACCCCGGTCGATGCGACGAAGACGTCGGACGGCTGGCACCCGATCGCCTGTGCCGTACGCGCCGCGATCGCCTCGACCGCCGCGCGGCCCCGGTCGCCGGTAAAGGCGTTGCTGTTCCCCGCATTGACCACCAGCGCCCGCGCGCGCCCCAGCACCAGCGCACGGCGGCACCATTCGACTTCGGGCGAGGGGCATTTGCTGTTGGTCAGCACGCCCGCCACCGCCGTCCCTTGCGCCAGCGTGACGAAGGTCAGGTCGCACCGGTCCCAATTCTTGTACCGCGCCCGCGCCACGCGCAGCGTCACGCCCCCGATCGGCGGCAGCGCGGGGAAGGGCGTGGCGAGCGGCGATACGGCAGTCGACATAAGCGCGGTGTCCGGTCTAGCCTGCGCCGGGGATGGGGCAGGGGGTGGAGATGCGACGGTTCCTACGCATGGGCGCGGCGGTTGCAACGCTTAGTTGGGGTGGCGGGGTTTGCGCACAGACACCACCCGAAAGGATCGGTGCCGCCACATGGTTGACCGACGACGATTATCCGGAGGTGGCGCTTCGGCGGGGCGAAGAAGGTGTCGTGAAGTTCGCGATCGATGTCGACCGGCGGGGAAGGGTCGAAGGGTGCCGTATCCTCGAGTCGGCCGGCGCTTCGTTGGATCAGGCGACCTGTCGCGGACTGGTGACGCGGTTGCGATTCAAGCCGGCGCGTGACGCGGATGGAAAGGCCGTAGCGGGCGTTTGGCAGCGTGAGATGCGGTGGAAATTGCCGGGCCGCTCTTCCGACAAGTAGATCGACCGCGTCTGGACGCCGGGCCACCCATTCCCTATGTCTCGCGCGACTGCGGCCGGGCATCCTGTCGCGAAACCAAACCGTCTGGACGTATCGCTTGCGTTTGCTGCTGTTCCTCTCCGCTCTGCTGACGGGCCTGACCGGCCTGCTGCCCGGCGTGGGAGTCGCGAATGCGCGGCAGGTCGCACAGGCGCAGGCCGTTGCCGGGCAGATCGCGGTCGCCGTGGTCGAGGCCGGATCGGCCGCGACCGCCCGTCCGCCGCAGCCGTTGGTACGCGATCCGCAGCCGCTGTTCCTGACGCCCGCGCCCTTGTTCGCGGTCCGCGCGCGCACGCTGCGCACCCACGAATAGCGCGCACCCGCGCCTTTTCGACCCCTTATTCCAGCGCAGCCGGCGACCGCATCGCGGCGCGCTTCTCGTATACCTAAGGAAATTCACCTATGTTCGGTGGCCTCGCCAAATCGCTGTTCGGGTCGTCCAACGACCGTTACGTCAAGTCGCTCGGGTCGATCGTCGACAAGATCAACACGTTCGAACCCACGCTGACCGCCATGTCCGACACGGAACTGGCCGCGCAGACGCCGAAATTCCGTGAACAGTTGGCGAACGGCGCCAAGCTCGATTCGCTGCTGCCCGAAGCCTTCGCCACCGTTCGCGAAGCCGCGCGCCGCGTGCTCGGCATGCGCCATTTCGATGTGCAGA
>DASTEN010000409.1:0-3332 GCA_035709645.1 Sphingomonas sp. | reverse complement strand
GCAGCGATCGAACGGGCCGGCGTAGAATGCCAGATGGTCGCGCAGGGCGACGAAGGTCGGTGTCGGATCGGGGTAGCTCCACGCGACGTCGCGGAGCGTTTCGCCAGCGATCACCAGATGCCAATACACCGCCTCCCCCTTCCATTCGCAGAACGACCGCCGGTCGGATCGGCGCAGCAAACCGGGGTGGATCGCGGCGGGCGGCAGATACCAGCTCGGCGGGTGACTGGTCTCCAGCGTGCGGATCGCCTGGCGGGTATCGGCGACGACGACGCCGCGATGCTCGATCCGCACCCGCCGGTCGCTCGCTTGCGCGATCGGCGGACGGGGATAGGCCCACACGCTTTCCTGGCCTGGCCGGACCGGATCGGGCGACGGCCTCATGCCCGCACCTCGCGGCGGGCGACCCACCGCGCGAGCCGGGGTCGCACGCGCAGGAAGCCACGGTAGGCCGCCTCCAACAGCGCCAGGAGCAGCGGGTTGCGAGCCGCCTCGCCTAAGGGGCGAAGCACCGGAATCGCGCGCCACATCGCTGCGAACGCCGCGGCACCGGAGACGATCGGGCCATCGCCGTCGCGGGCATGAAACCGCGCCAGCATCGCGGCGCGATCGATCGGGCACGCGGCCGGGCCGGACACGTCGACGAAGGCGATAGCACCGCGCCTGTCCAACCGGCGCATCAGTGCGATTTCGCGACGACAAAGCGGACAGCCGCCATCGTGCCAGACGGTTACACGGCGCACCGATCGCCTCCCGCTATCACGGAGTCAGGCGTCTTCGAGGTAGCGGGCAAGATCGTCGCTTCCCCCGATCCGCTTTCCATCGATGAACACCTGCGGCGTCGTCTCGACGCCGTGCTCCGCTTCGAAGGCATCGACCTCTTCGCGCGACCCCAGGATATGCTCGTCGATGGCATAGCCCGCATCCTCCAGCAATTGCCGCGCGCGGACGCCGAAGGGGCAGATATGGTCGGGCAAGACCATTCGGTACAGCGTTGCCGTCTTCTCAGGCACAGGGCATCTCCCGCGGGCGGGAGCGCCCACACCGCTAGAGCGAGCGACCCCGTCAGGCGTTCCGTCCGAATCGGCCGCGATTTGCCCCATACGCGCAGAAATCCGGCCCGCGCGCCCGATCGAGCGGCGAATAGCGCATGATGAGCAGGGGCACCGGCCGGATCATGGCCGCTGACGGCCTTGCCTGGCGTGCGACCTTCGGACGTTCGCCGGTCGCCCACGCCCAGACTGAGGAAATCTTCTCCGTCGTCTCGCAGCTTCGCGTCAGCTTCGCAGCGTAGGCCAGGTCGCGCGACGGGGCATTGCCGCCCCGTTCGATCCTGGATGAACGCTCGTGATTTTCGCCTTTGCCTGTGCCGCCCTCACACTGGCTGCCACGCCGGTCGACGAACCGATCCGCTTCGATGCCAAGCGGCGGCCGGTCGTGTCCATCCGGATCGACGACCGATTGGCGGTCGACATGTTGGTCGACACCGCCGCGCAGACGAGCCTGCTGACCCAGACCGCAAGCGCGGCGCTGGCGTTGCCGCCGACCGGCGATCAGGTGACGGTCAACGGTGTCGCGGGCAGCGTTGCCGCGCCGGTCGTCGCCGTGCGGCGAATGCACAACGCACTGATCGATGTCCGCGATACGGCGCTGATCGCGGTGGCCAACATCGGCGTCACCGATGCGCAGGGCATCCTGGGCATGGACCTGTTCCAGGGCCGCAGACTGGCGTTCGACCTGACGGCGCGGCAGGTGACCGCCACCGGATCGTCCGCCGCACCCGCCGGCTATGTCGCGGTCGCGGGGCGGCGCGACGACAAGGGACTGTTGCATGTGCCCGTCACGATCGACGGTGTGAGTGTCGACGCGTTGGTCGACACCGGTGCGGAAGGCAGTGTGGCCGATGCCGCGACGTTGGGCCTGCTGGGCATTCGCGACGACGACCCGCGGTTGAAGGCGAACGGCACGATCACCGGCGCGGCGACCGGAGGCAGGGCGGTCCGCCGCGCGACGGTCGGCCGCCTGTCGCTGGGCCCGGTCACCTTCCGTGACGTGCCGCTGACCTTTACCGCCCGCGACGACGGGAAGCCGCGCCTCATTCTGGGCATGGACCTGCTCGGCCCGATGCAGCGGTTCGCGGTCGACCTGGGTCGCGCCGAATTGCAAATCCACGTCCCGCCGCGGGATACGCGTTCTACGACGCCGCCTCGGGCGCAGGAGAAAAGCGGATCGTGAAGCGCGCGCCGCCGCCGTCTGCGGTGTCGACCGCTACGGTCGCGTGATGCGCGTCCGCCACCGCGCGCACGATGGCGAGGCCAAGCCCGTGGCCCGGATAGCGATCGGACAGGCGAACGAAGGGCTTGAAAATCTCTGCCACCTGGTCGGCCGCGATCCCCGGCCCTTCATCACGCACCGACAGTTCGCCCGTGCCTGAAACCGACAGCCACACGGTACCACCCGCCGGGGTAACCGCGACGGCGTTGACCAGCAGGTTGGCGACCGCGGTCTCGATCAGGCTTTCATCGCCCAGCACCGCGGCCTCGATCGCGCCTTCGATCCGGATCGTGACGTGCCGTGCGAGCGCGACCGGATCCAGCGCCTCCACCGCGCGGCGGCAGACCGCGTACAGTCGGACGCTGCGCAACGCCGGCGGCCGTTCGCCGATTCCGGTCAGCGTCAACAGGTCGTTGACCAAGGTCGACAGCCGGCGGACATCGGCGATCAGCCGGGTGCGATCGTCGCTGTCGTCGAGCATTTCCAGGCGGGTGCGCAGCACGGTCAACGGCGTGCGCATCTCGTGCGCGGCCGCCGACAGGAAGAAACGGCGCCGCCGCTCGCCCGCCGCATCGCCTGCGGTGAAGGCATTGATCGCACGGATCAGCGGCAGGAGTTCGGTCGGCATCCCGTCTTCGGGCAGGCCGTGCTGCCCACCATCGGCATGGACCGCGCCGACGGTGCGGGTAATTCGCCGGATGCGAATCCGCTGGATCAGGACCACGACGACACAGATCGCGAGCACGCCGAGCGCGGGGACCAGAAAGCCGCCGGCGCGCGTCAGCCATCGGGCCACGTCGCCTCCGATGCCGGTGGTCGCCGGCGCTTCGAGCGGCCGTGCGACGCCGCGCAGCTCGAAATAGCGCGCCTCTCCGCAATCGACGTAGCCGATACGGTCGATCCCTGCCGCGCCGCGCACCGTCCGTTGCCAGTGGGTGCACGCGCCTCCGACCGGCATCGCGCGCCGCGCCGCGATCAGTCCCTCCACGCCACTTGTCGCCAGATAGCGGGGTGCGGCGGTGCCGACGCGAACGTCGCCACGCATCGCGAAATACCGC
>DASTEN010000408.1:0-3094 GCA_035709645.1 Sphingomonas sp. | reverse complement strand
GTCGATATCGGTTTGGGGCGGATCGGCCGGGTTCGCGCCGACCTGGTCGAATGCGATGTGCCCGAACGCCCCGACTGGACGATCGTCACGCTGCGGATGACGCCGGGCGGCCGGGCGCCGGATCGTCGCGCCAGCGCGCGTGCCGCGATCGGGGCGGCAGCGATGCTGGCACACGAGATCAAGAACCCACTGTCGGGTATCCGCGGGGCGGCGCAGCTGCTGGGCGACGGCGGTGGGGCCAGCGCACTGACCGCGCTGATCACGACCGAGGTCGACCGCATCGCGTCGCTGATCGACCGGATGCAGGATTTCACCGACACGCGGCCGCTGAAGCTGGCGCCGCGCAACGTCTATCCGCTGCTCGACCATGTCCGCAACGTGGCGCGGGCCGGCTTCGCGCGCGACGTGACGATCGACGAGCGGTTCGACCCGTCGCTGCCGCCGGCGCTGGTCGACGCCAATGCGTTGACCCAGGTGCTGCTGAACCTGATCAAAAATGCCGCGGAGGCGCTGGAAGGGGTCGCGGAGCGTCGCATCCTGCTCGCCACCGCCTATCGCCATGGCATGGCCGCCAGCGCCGCGCCGGGCCTGCCCAGCGTACCGCTGCCGATCGAGATCAGCGTGATCGACACCGGTCCGGGTGCGCCCGCCGACATCGCCGAGGACCTGTTCGAGCCGTTCGTGTCGGGCAAGGCGGAGGGGCGCGGGCTGGGTCTGCCGCTGGTTGCCAAGCTGGTACGCGACATGGGCGGTATCGTGACCTATGCCCGGGAGGGCGAACCCGGGTGGACGGTGTTCCGCGTGCTGTTGCAAAGGGCAAAGACATGACGGCTGCCGGTCGCATCCTGGTGGTGGACGACGATGCCGCGATCCGCACGGTCGTCGCCGAGGCGCTGCGGCGCAAGGGCCATGACGTCACGGTCGCCGCGTCGCTGGGCGAGCTTCGCGCCACGCTGGCGAAAGCCGTCCCGGACGTGCTGGTGACCGATGTCGTGCTGCCGGACGGCGACGGTCTCGATCTGGTGCCGCAGGTCCTGGCCGAACACCCGGCGCTGCCGATCATCGTCCTGTCGGCACGCAATACGCTGTCGACGGCCGTGCGTGCGACCGAGGCCGGGGCGTTCGACTACTTGCCAAAGCCCTTCGACCTGGATGTTCTGGCCCAGGCAGTGGCGGGTGGCCTGGCGCGGGCGCGCCGCGAAGGATTGGCCGCGACGCCGGAGGTCGACGACAGCCTGCCACTGATCGGCCGGTCGCCGGCGATGCAGGGCGTGTACCGCATCATCGCCCGCGTCGTGTCGAACGACCTGACCGTGCTCGTTTCGGGCGAATCCGGCACCGGCAAGGAACTTGTCGCGCGCGCGATCCACGATCTGGGCGCGCGCCGCGCGGCGCCGTTCGTCGCGCTGAACATGGCGGCGATTCCGCGCGACCTGATCGAAGCGGAGCTGTTTGGTCACGAACGCGGCGCCTTCACCGGCGCGCAGGCCCGCGTCGCGGGGAAGTTCGAGCAGGCGGCCGGCGGTACGCTGTTCCTGGACGAGATCGGCGACATGCCGATGGACGCGCAGACGCGGTTGTTGCGCGTGCTCCAATCGGGCGAATTCACCACGGTCGGCGGATCGCGGACGATCCGCGCCGACGTGCGGATCGTCGCGGCGACCAACAAGGACCTCGCCGCGCAGGTCGCCGCCGGCGGCTTTCGCGAAGACCTGTTCTACCGCCTGAACGTCGTTCCGATCGCTTTGCCGGCCTTGCGCGAGCGGCGACAGGACATCGCCCTGCTCGCGCGGCATTTCCTCGATCGCGCGGTCGGGGACGGGTTGCCGCACAAGCGGATCGACGACGACGCGGTCGCGCTGCTAGAAGCGCACGGCTGGCCCGGCAACGTCCGCGAACTGGAAAACCTGATGCGTCGGCTGGCGGCGCTCAGCCGCGACGAATGGATCGGCGGCGACGAAATCGCGGCGATGCTCGGCAGCATCGCCTCGGCGACGCCCGTACAATCCGTCGGGCTGAAGGCGGCGGTGCTCGCGCGGCTGGCCGCGATCGAAGGTGAGCGGGCCGGGGCGCTGGACGACGGTACGGTCTACGACCGGATCATCGCGGAGGTCGAACGTCCGCTGATCGTCGCGATGCTCGAACGGCATGGCGGCAACCAGCTGCGCGCGGCGCGGGCGATGGGGATCAACCGCAACACGCTGCGCAAGCGGCTCGATGATCTGGCGATCGAGATGCCCGACGCTCGGCGCCCGGTGCGGGAGGCGGAGGCCGATTAGCAGCGCGCGGCAAAATATGTGTTTTCTCGGCAACACCGAAGGTGTAGGCGTGCAACGATGACTGTTGCGGCGGTGCCGATTGACGAGCCTGCAGCGCCCCTCCGGCGCTTTGCCGTCACACCCGCAATCGAATTCGCCGTCATCGCCGTCATGATCGCGGTTGCGGTGGCCAGCTGGCGGATCGTTTCCGCAACCAGCGCATCCAAGGCGCTGTTCAGCCCGACGATGGCGGCGGCGATGCTGACCGCCAACCTGATCCCGGCGGTGATGCTGATCGTCCTGATCGGCCGGCGTATCGCCATCCGCCGTGCAGCACGCGCTTCGGTCGCCGGAAAGGGCCGGATGCACGTTCGCCTGGTCGCGGTCTTCTCGCTGATGGCGAGCATTCCGATCGTCCTGACGGTGGTTGCGGCGTCGGTGATGTTTCAGTCGGGTGTTCAGCTCTGGGGGTCCGAACGTGCGGTCGGGGCGTTCAACAGCACGCTGGACTTGGCCCGCGAAGGGCAGAAGGTCGTCGCCGAGCGGTGGACGGGCGAAGCCGTATCGATGGCCAAGGACATTCGCGGCGAATATCCCGAAGCGCCGCGGACGTCGCAGCAATTCCAGTATTTCGTGCTGGACCAGACGTACAAGCGCAACCTCAGACAGTCGCTGGTCTTCCGCGTCGGCGACGGGCAGAATGTCGAGGCGATCTTCGGTTTCGACTATCCGGATCCACCGACGTTCGCAAAGCGGGTGTCCGGCGATACGCTCAATCGCCTGAACGACGACAAGCCGTTCATCAATTTCGATGAAAAGCTGATCTGGGTTGTCAC
>DASTEN010000407.1:0-4921 GCA_035709645.1 Sphingomonas sp. | reverse complement strand
AGGTCGGCGGTCCCTGTCCATGCATCGAACCACGGATCGCGACGGCCGAACAGCATGTCGGCCCATACCGCCGTCATCAGCGGGTCGGTGTCGAGGATGACCGGATCGATCCCGCGCGCGATCGCCGCGTGCGTCTGCGCGTCATGCCCTTGTGCGATCGCAACCAGATCGGCCATCGTGAAATCGACGCCGTTCGCCTCGGCATAGGTGCGGCCATATTCGTCGACTACGCTCCCGCCCAGATGCGCGGCCAGGCGCGGCGCGATCGTCGACTTGCCGGTGCTTTCCGGCCCGTGGAGGCAGATCGTGCGCGTCATGCCGGGATTGGTCGTGCCGGCCGCGACGCGCGGTGCCAGTCGACGTACCCCCAGATCGCAAGCGCGAGATAGACGAGGTACAGTCCGGCGACGACGTGCAGCCCCTGCCCCAGGAACAGCGGGATCGATGCGATGTCGACCGCGATCCACAACGCCCAGTTCTCCAGCCGCCGCCGCGCCATCAGCAATTGCGCCGCGACGCTGACGACCGCGATCGCCGCATCGAGCAGCGGTTGCGCCGCGTCGGTCAGCAGATGCATCGCCCAGCCCCACCCCAGCGTCGCGACCGCGATGCCGATGCTCCACATCGTCACTTCGCGGGGCGCCATCCGCTCGATCGGCACGTCGCCGCCTGCACCCCTGGCGCGCCGCCAGTTGACGAAGCCGTACGCGTTGATCGCCACGAAGAACATCTGCAGCAACGCCTGGCTATACAGCCGCGCGTCGAACACCACGATCGCCAGCAGCGCGGTGGAGGCCACGCCGAAGGCGTAAGTCCACAGGCTTCGCCGGACGGCGAGCGCGACGCAGACGAGACCGAGCGCCGCGGCGACCCATTCGAGCGATGACATGGACCGCAGCCTAGCCGCGCCGTCCGATCCCCGCCAGAGCCCGCGATCAACGCCGTTTCGCAAATCGTGAAATGACCGCTTGAAACCCCCGCCGACCCCCGATATAGGCCGCGCCTCGCCAGCGAAGGGTTCGCCCCCGCCGGCGCCGGTCGGGGAATAGCTCAGCCTGGTAGAGCACTGTGTTCGGGACGCAGGGGCCGGAGGTTCGAATCCTCTTTCCCCGACCAATTTCTTCCCGCGGTCGCGATATCGCGACATTGCCGTCGGTAATCGACGGCACCAGCCAGATCGATGATGTCAGCGTAGACAGCGGACCGCATGATGGTGCGGGCCGCTGCACGGGTGATGGCGCTCGCTTGGGTTTTACGCTCCGGCCGCAGCCGCAGCGCACGGGTGAGTCAGTGCGCGCCGCGCGCCTTGCTGACCGTGTGGTGGATCGCGACGATCGCGCCACCCACGATTCCGCCGACGATGGCCGCACCGATCGCCGCGACGATCCAGTGGACGACGCCGTGGGCGACCGGCACCGCGTTTGCCGCGACGTCCGCCGCGTGTTCGATCGCATGCGGAATGGCGCCCAGCCCGAATACTTCCAGGCCGTGGGCGATGATGCCTCCGCCGACCCAGATCATCGCGGCCGTGCCGATGATCGACAGGGCCTTCAGCAGCCTTGGCATCGCAGCCACAAGTCCGCGACCGATCGCCTGGGTGGCGCTCGACCCCGACTTCGCCAGCCGCAGCCCGACATCGTCCATCTTCACGATCACCGCCACGACGCCATAGACGCCGATCGTGATCGCGATACCGACGACCGCCAGCACCAGCCCCTGGGTCAACAGCGGCTCGCCCTCCAGGTCCGACAGCGCGATCGCCATGATCTCACCCGACAGGATGAAATCGGTACGCACCGCGCCGGACACCTGACGCTTTTCCAGTTCGACCGGATCGACGATCTCGGCGACCTCTTCGGCGTGGTGCTGACCCGACAGCGCCTCCCAGACCTTTTCGGCGCCCTCGAAACACAAATAGGCGCCGCCGACCATCAGGATCGGGGTGATCGCCCATGGCGCAAACGCACTGAGCAGCAGCGCGGCCGGAAGCAGGAACAGCAGCTTGTTGCGCAACGAGCCCAGCGCAATCTTGCCGATGATCGGCAGTTCGCGGTCGGGGCTGAGGCCGGTCACATAGCGCGGCGTGACCGCGGTATCGTCGATGACGACCCCCGCCGCCTTCGTCCCCGCACGGCCGGCGGCGCCGGCCACGTCGTCGAGCGACGCCCCGGCCAGCTTCGCGAGCGCCGCGATGTCATCGAGCAGGGCAACCAGGCCACCGGGCATCGCGTATTCCCCCTAAATCGTCAGACGGTCTTGGTCAGGTGCCGGATCAGGCCGATCAGGCCCGTCTGGCGCGAACGCTTCAAACGTTCGGCCGCCAAAATGGTCCGGACATGCTGGAAGCATTGTTCGACATCGTCGTTCACCAGCACATAGTCGTAGCCGTCCCAGTGGCTGACCTCGTTCGCGGCACGCGACATGCGTGCGTCGATCACCGCCTGGCTGTCGGTCGCGCGGCGTTCCAGGCGCTGGCGCAGTTCCGCCATCGACGGCGGCAGGATGAAGACGCGGACGACGTCGCCGCCGGCAAGCTGGTGCAGCTGCTGCGCACCCTGCCAGTCGATGTCGAACAAGATGTCCTGCCCCTCACCCAGCATGTGGAAGACGTCGGTCTTCGGCGTGCCGTAGCGGTGATCGAAGACGTGCGCCCATTCCAGGAACTCATGTTCGTCGACCATCGAGCGGAAGCGTTCGAGATCGATGAAATGATAATCCTTGCCGTCGACTTCTCCGGGCCGGATCGTCCGCGTGGTATAGCTGACCGAAACCTTCAGGTCGCGTTCGGCAGCCAACAGCTTCCCCGCGATCGTCGACTTGCCCGCGCCGGACGGCGACGAAAGCACGAACATCAGGCCACGGCGCTTGAAGCCATGCGGGTCGGATTCGGTACGGGTCGGCATCGCGTGCCTCTGGCGCGGCGGAGGGGATCGGTCAACCGGGGTTAGGGTTGCGGTGATCCCCGGTTGGCGCATGAAGAAGGCGGGTCTTGCGGAACCCGCCCCACCTCCGTTCGCCCCGAGCCTGTCGAAGGGCCGTACTGCGGTAGGCCCGTTCAGACCTCGCAGCACGGAGTACGGTGCTTCGACACGCTCAGTACGAACGGTAATGGGATGGGGTCGCGCCAACGCGGATGACGACCAGCGGCTCAAAATACTTACTTCGTCCACCCAGGACATTCTATGCTGAGACCATGCCCCGCCCCGCCCTCGCCGATATCCGCCCGCGCCACTGGCTGATCGTCCTGGCCATCCTGGCGGACATGGCGGCGATCCTGTGGGTGAACGGGCGCGATCCCATATGCACGTGCGGGTATATCGACCTGTGGCACCCGAAACTCGACGCCGGGAACAGCCAGCACATCGCCGACTGGTACACGCCCAGCCACATCATCCACGGCTTTCTGTTCTACGCGCTGGGATGGGTCGTCCTGCGGCGGCGCCCGCCGGGCGAACGGCTGATCCTGGCCGTGGCGATCGAGGCGGCATGGGAACTGCTGGAAAATTCGACGATGATCATCGATCGCTACCGGGAAGCGACGATCGCGCTTGGCTATACCGGCGATTCGATCGTCAATTCGGTTGCCGATGTCGCGTGGATGGCTTTGGGCTTCGCGTTTGCGCGCCGGGCGCCGATCTGGTGCACCATCGCCGTCGCGGTCGCCTTCGAGCTGCTGACGCTCTGGACGATCCGCGACGGGCTGGTCCTCAACGTGGTGATGCTGGTGTCACCCATCGAAGCGATCCGGCATTGGCAGGCCGGGACTTAGAGCGGGCGCTTCGACGCCTTGTGCCGGTCATAGGCCTTCTTGGCGACATAGCCGCCGCCCAGAATCATGCCGAGCGGCCCCATGCGACGCAGGCCGCCCGCCACCGCCATGCCCAGCAGCGCGCCCTTGGCGCCGCCCGAGCCGTCACGACGATCCATTTCGCGCCCGACGAGCGCACCGATAATCTTGCCGATCATGCTTTTCCCTTTCCGAAAACCGCGTCCTTGGCGACGTCGAGGCCCTTGAGCACGCCCCAGCCGACCGCATAGGTCACCATGACCGGGATCAGGGTTCGCACGACGATCGCGGTTGCCGCGCCCGCGAGCGCGCCGTCCATCGTCGAATCATCACCGTCCGCGCCATCGATGGCGCCGCCGATGAGGGCGCCGAGGGCTGTGCTCAACATAGATCTGCCTCCTCGTTCGTCGCGGTGAAGCGCTGGCGAGGCAAACAAGTTCCGTCAGACCATCGCATCCGGCCGGACGACGCGGTCGAAGGTCGCTTCGTCGACCAATCCGAGCTGCAACCCGGACTGTTTCAACGTCAGGCCGTTCTGGTGCGCATGTTTGGCGATCCTGGCGGCGTTGTCGTAGCCGATCTCGGGCGCGAGCGCGGTGACCAGCATCAGCGAGCGATCGACCAGTTCGCCGATCCGGGCCTCGTCCGCGGCCATTCCTTCGACGCAACGCGCGGCAAAGCTGTCCATCCCGACCGCCAGCAGGTCGATCGATCGCAAGACGGCGGCGCCGATCAATGGCTTGAACACGTTGAGTTCAAGATGCCCCTGCATGCCGCCGATAGTGACAGCGCTGTGATTGCCGATGACCTGGGCTGCGACCATCGTCAGCATCTCGCACTGGGTCGGATTGACCTTGCCCGGCATGATCGAACTGCCCGGCTCGTTCTCCGGGATGATGAGTTCGCCGATGCCGCTCCTCGGCCCCGAGGCGAGCCAGCGGATGTCGTTCGCGATCTTCATGAGGCTTGCCGCGAGCGTCTTCAGCGCGCCGTGCGCGTGCACCACGCCGTCGCAGGAGGCGAGCGCCTCGAACTTGTTGGGGGCCGTGACGAACGGCAGCCGGGTGAGCCGCGCGATCTCCGCGGCCACCTTCTCTGCGAACTGCGGGTGGGCATTCAGGCCGGTCCCGACCG
>DASTEN010000406.1:0-3031 GCA_035709645.1 Sphingomonas sp. | reverse complement strand
GGACGATCGCGCGTTCCGCCTCGACCTGCTGGCGCAGCGCGCGGATCTTGTCGGCACCACCGAGATAGTCGGTGAGGCCGCCCGGCATGGTCGCTGCACGACGCAGGCCGTGCAGACCGCTGGATATCGGCGTGGTGATCTCGGCCATCGCGGACCGCAGTGCCGCAAACGCGGGCGGGTTGAAGGTGGACAACAGCACCAGGACGGCGCCGACCAAGGCCAAGGTCGCCGCCGCCACATAACCGATGAAGACCCCGTACTGCGCGCGCCGCGAAAAGCCGGTGCGTCTGGCAATCGGCGGCGCCATACCGTCCGCGCCCTTTTCTCTTTAGAGGATCAGACCTGGATCAGGACGCCGCGGAACTGCTCGTCCTCCAGCGCACGGCCGGTGCCCAGGGCGACGCAGGTCAGGGGATCCTCCGCGACCGTTACGGGCAGGCCAGTTTCGTCGCGCAGAACCTCGTCGATACCCTGCAGCAGCGCGCCGCCGCCGGTCAGCACAATACCCTGGTCGACAATGTCGGCGGCCAGTTCGGGTGCGGTGTTCTCCAGCGCGATGCGGACGCCCTCGACGATGGTACCGACCGGTTCGCTCAATGCCTCGGCGATCTGGCCCTGGTTGATCTGGATTTCCTTCGGCACGCCGTTCACCAGGTCGCGGCCCTTTATGTGCAGCGTCATCCCGATGCCGTCGACCGGCGGCTTGGCGATGCCGACCTCCTGCTTGATCCGCTCAGCGGTGGCTTCGCCGATCAGCAGATTGTGGTTGCGGCGAACGTAGCTGACGATGGCTTCGTCCATCTTGTCGCCGCCGACGCGCACCGACGTGGAATACGCCAGACCGCGCAGCGACAGGACCGCGACTTCGGTCGTGCCACCGCCGATGTCGACGACCATCGATCCGACCGGTTCGGTGACCGGCATGTCCGCGCCGATCGCCGCCGCCATCGGTTCCTCGATCAGGAAGACTTGGCTGGCGCCCGCGTTCGATGCGGCGTCGCGGATCGCGCGGCGCTCGACGCTGGTCGACCCCGATGGCACGCAGATGACGATCTGCGGCCAACGCAGCATCGACTTGCGTCCGCCATGCACCTTACGGATGAAGTGTTTGATCATTTCCTCGGCGACGTCGATGTCGGCGATGACGCCGTCGCGAAGCGGGCGGATCGCCTCGATCGAACCGGGCGTCTTGCCCATCATCAGCTTCGCATCGTCGCCGACCGCGCGTACCTTCTTGATGCCGTTCACCGTCTCGATCGCCACGACCGACGGTTCGTTGAGCACGACGCCGCGCCCGCGGACGTAGACGACGGTGTTGGCCGTGCCGAGGTCGATCGCCATGTCATGCGACATGAATTTGAAGAAACGCGAAAGCATCATCGAAATAGATTCCGTCCCATGCCGGGCGTCGCCCATGCCCGGCGAGTCGCACATGTGAACGTCCCGTTCCTGCCGAACCGGAAAGTCCGGCTCCGGTTTTGCTCGGATACGGGTCGCGGGATGGCGTCGCTTGGGCTAGAGCGTCCCCCATGTCAATACGCCGCCTCCCGAGCCATCTCGTCAACCGCATCGCGGCGGGAGAAGTGGTGGAACGCCCCGCTGCCGCGTTGAAAGAACTGGTCGAAAACGCCATCGATGCAGGCGCGACCCGGATCGCGGTCCGACTGGCCGGCGGGGGCACCGACCTGATCGAGGTGACCGACGACGGTTGCGGGATGACGCCTGCTGAAATGGCGCTCGCGCTCGAGCGACACGCAACCTCGAAGCTGCCGGACGAGGATATCGAAGCGGTTGAAACGCTCGGGTTTCGCGGCGAAGCGTTGCCCTCCATCGCCAGCGTCGCGCGGCTGATCCTGGAAAGCCGCGTCCGTGGCGCCGATGGCTGGATGCGCGCGGTCGACAACGGCATCGTCGACCAGAAAGGGCCGGCCGCCCTGCCGCCGGGAACGCGGGTTCGGGTCGAAGGATTGTTCGCCCGCGTTCCTGCGCGTCGGAAATTCCTGCGCTCGGCGCGTGCCGAATATGCTGCGTGCGTCGAAATCATCCGGCGACTCGCCATGGCCCGGCCGGCGATCGGCTTTTCGCTCGAGCATGACGGGCGGCGGACGCTGTCGGTCCAGCCGGACGACGATCGCCCGGGCCGCGTCGCGGCGCTGACCGACCGCGATCTCGCGGCGAACAGCGTCGGCATCGACTTCGAACGCGAAGGCTTGCGCTTGGGCGGCGTGGCCGGGTTGCCGACCTTCCATCGCGGCATCGCGGACCATCAATATCTGTTCGTCAACGGCCGGCCGGTTAAGGACCGCCTGCTGATCGGCGCGATCCGTGGCGCCTATGCCGAAATGATGCCGCGGGACCGCCACGCCGTCGTCGCGCTGTTCCTCGACGTCCCCGCCGACGTCGTCGACGTCAACGTGCACCCGGCGAAGACCGAAGTGCGGTTTCGCGACCCGGCGCTGGTCCGGGGTCTGATCGTCAGCGGACTGCGCCGTGCGCTGGACGAGGCGGGCCACCGCGCGGTGCAGCGGCCAACGGCCGACGCGCTCGCCGCGTGGCAGCGGGAGCCGGCGACGGCGCCGGCCGATCCGTTGCCGTGGGGCGGCCTCGGCCTGCTCGACCGGACCTTTTCGTCGTCCGGCAGTGCGGTGAACGACCGCCGGCCCACCTTCGCGATGCCGCCCCCGATGGCGCGCGCCGAACCCGCTGACGCGCCCCCGCCCGAATTCACCCGGCACCCGCTGGGTGTCGCGCGGGGGCAGGTCGCCAAGACGTACATCGTCGCGGAGGCGGAGGATGGCCTGGTCATCGTCGATCAGCACGCCGCGCACGAACGCCTAGTCCTCGAACGCATGCGCCGCGCGATGGCCGGCGGCGGGGTGGCATCACAGGCGTTGTTGCTGCCCGAAGTCGTCGAACTCGACGAGCCCGCCTGCGACCGGCTGGAAGCGCGGGCGGGCGAGCTAGCCGACTTCGGCCTCGACCTCGAAAGGTTCGGTCCACGCGCGATGTTGGTCCGCGCGACCCCGGCACT
>DASTEN010000405.1:0-5226 GCA_035709645.1 Sphingomonas sp. | reverse complement strand
GCTTGGCTATGTCGTCCGCTGGGTCGACCAGGGGGTCGGGTGTTCCAAGGTTCCCGACCTGCAGGACATCGGGCTGATGGAGGACCGTGCGACGCTGCGCATATCGTCGCAGCACATCGCCAACTGGCTGCTGCACGGCGTCCTCACCCGCGATCAGGTGGTGTCGGCGTTCGATCGGATGGCGGTGAAGGTCGATGCGCAGAACGCCGGCGATCCGGCCTATCGATCGCTGGCCGGCAGCGACGGTGTCGCGCTGCGCGCGGCAAAGGCGCTGGTGTTTGAAGGGCTGGACCAGCCGAACGGTTATACCGAACCCTTGCTCCACCGCTATCGGGCCGAGGCGAAGGCAGCGGCTTGACCGCTGGGCGGGGGGCGGTAGCACAAGTCGCCATGGCCTCCCGCTCTGTTCCAGGTTCGACGATCCGCGACGTGGCGGTGTCCGCCGGCGTGTCGATCCGCACCGTCTCGCGCGTGCTGAACCGCTCTCCCAAGGTGAATGCGGAAACGCGCGAGCGGGTCGAAATGGCGATCGCGCACTTGGGGTTTCGACGCAGCGCGCGGGCGCGCGGACTGGCGACGGGCCGATCCTATCTGATCGCGCTGCTGCACAATGACCGCAACGCGCTGGTGCTCGACACGCTACAGCGCGGGATAGTGGAAGCGGCATCGGCCCGCGGCTACGAACTCGTCGTACATCCCGCACCGGCCGATGACGGCCGCGTCGTCGAGGATATCCTGGACTTCGCCGCGCGGTCGCGGGTGGACGGATTGGTGGTGATGGCGCCGGTATCCGGGATCGCCGGCGTGCCCGAGGAACTGGCCGCGGCGGGCATCCCCGCAGTGGCGATGGCCGCGGTCGATATCGCTGGCTTTTCCGACATGCTGGTATCCGACGAGCGGGGCGCCGCCGCGACGGTCGCGCGATATCTGGACGGGTTGGGACACCGCGTCGTGGGGCTGGTCAACGGTCCGCTCGACGCGCAGTCGGCGCAGGAACGACGCGAGGGGTTTCTCGACGCCGTGGGCGCCATGCAGGTCGTCGAAGTCCCAGGCGATTATGGTTTCGACGCCGGATATGCCGCGGGGGAGAGACTGCTCGCGAACGAGCCCCGGCCCACCGCGATCTTTGCCGTAAACGACGTGATGGCGGCGGGGGTGCTGAAGGCCGCGGCGGCGCGGGACATCCACGTACCCGCCGCGTTGTCGGTCGTCGGTTTCGACGGCAGTATCCTCGCGCGGATGCTCACGCCGGCCCTCACGACCGTTCATCGCCCGCTGGCCGATATGGCCAAGGCCGCGACGACGCGGCTGCTGGACATCATCGACGGGGATGCCGACGATACGACGCTCACGGCCAGACTGACATTGGTCGAAGGCGAATCGTCCGGGCCGGCGCCTCAGTAACCGGCGGGATCCGCCAAGGCGGCGTGCGCCCGCTCCACCGCCGTCAGGAACCGGGGATCGGACGGCAGATCGCCGAAAATCTCAGCCATCGCCAGGATCTGTCGCCAATCGCCGCCCGCAGTCAGCAGCCGGTCGGCGATCGGATCGGTAATCCGCTCACCGGTGTCGGCCGCCCGCTCGACGAAGCGCAGCCAGGCCGCGATCGGCACCGCCAGGCGGTCGACCGGGCGACCATCGGCCAGCGCGTCGCGGATCGTATCGAGAATGCGGTAGGGCAGCTTCTGCGACCCGTCCCATGCGATCTGCGACAATTTATGCTCGATCGCGGGGTTGGCAAAGCGCTTGAGAATCGCAGCGATATAGGTTTCGACGTCCAGGCCCGCGGGCGGGGTCAGCGACGGTGCGATATCCTGGCGCATCAGCCGCGCGATGAAGGCGGCCAGCTTCGGGTCGGCCATCGCCGCTGCGACGCTGTCGTGGCCCAGGCCCAGGCCAAGATAGGCGAGCGTCGAATGGGGGCCGTTCAGCAGGCGCAATTTCGCGGCCTCATAGCCATGGACGTCGCTTGTAAAGGTCACGCCTGCGCGATCGAGGTCGGGACGGGTTCCGGCGAAATCGTCCTCGATCACCCATTGGGTGAACGCCTCGCGCTGGATCGGCCAGGCGTCCTGCATGCCTATCGCGTCGGCCACGCGGGCGCGCAGCGTGTCGTCGGACGCCGGTGTGATCGAATCGACCATCGCGTTGGGAAAGCGGACATGATCCTCGATCCATCGCGCGGTGTCGGGATCGACCACCTGGGCGAAGGCGCGGACAGCGGCACCGAGCTTTCGACCATTCGCGGCCAGATTGTCGCACGACAGGACAGTGACGCCGGGCAAGCCCTGCCGCCTGCGCCGAGCCAAGCCGGCGACGATCCAGCCGATCGCGGTCGTGGGTGTGCCGCCCGCCAGATCGCGTGCGATCCCCGCGTGCGCGAAATCGAGCGTTCCGTCACCTGCCAGGCAATATCCCTTCTCGGTCACCGTCAGGCTGATGATCCGGGTATCGTCGCCCGCCAGCGCCGCCAAAACCGCCCCGCTGTCGGCGGCGGTCAACACTCGACCGACCGATCCGATGACGCGGTACGACACCTGTTCGTCGAGAAGCGCCAGCGTGTAGAGTCCGTCCTGCGGGTTCAGCGCGTCGGCAACCCCGGTCGAATTGAGGCTGATCCCTGTAATGCCCCAGCGATGATCGTGGTGCAGTAGTGTATCGAAAGCCGCGGCCTGATGCGCGCGATGAAAGGCGCCGGGACCGATGTGGACGACGCCGGACGTCACCGCCGAGCGGTCGTAGGCCGGCCGCACGACACCGGCGGGCAGTTGCGACAGCGTGGCATCGGACAGGTGCGTCATGCCGCAGCCTTCGCGCCGACCGGGGCGTCCAGGCCATAGGCCTTGCGGACCAGGCCGTTGGTCAGGTCGTAGGCGAGTTCGGCCGCTTCCCAATCCTCTAGCCGATGCTCCGCAACCAGCCGGGCGAGGAAGCCGCAATCGATCCGCCGGGCGACGTCGTGCCGAGCGGGAATAGACAGGAAGGCGCGGGTGTCGTCGTTGAAGCCGACCGTGTTGTAGAAGCCGGCGGTTTCCGTCGTCATCTCTCGAAAGCGGCGCATGCCTTCGGGACTGTCGTGGAACCACCAGGCGGGGCCAAGCTTCAGGCACGGATAATGGCCTGCCAGCGGCGCCAGTTCGCGGGCATAGGTGCTTTCGTCCAGCGTGAAGAGAATGATCGTCAGGTCACGCTCGGTGCCCACCACGTCGAGCATCGGCTTCAGCGCGCGGACATAGTCGGTGCGCGTGGGAATGTCGGCTCCCTTGTCGCGTCCGTGACTGGCGAACAGGCCGGCATTGTGGTTGCGATAGGATCCGGGATGGATCTGCATCGTCATGCCGTCCTCGACGCTCATCTTCGCCATTTCGGTCAGCATCTGCGCGCGGAAAAGTTCGGCGTCCGCGGCGTCGGCCGTGCCGGCGATGATCCGCCCGAACAGCGCCTCGCACGCGGCGGTCGACAGATTGGCGGTCTGCGCGGTGGCGAAGCCGTGGTCGGTGGCGGTCGCGCCGGCAGCGCGGAAATCGGCGCGGCGTTTGCGGTGCGCGGTCAGATACCCCGACCAGCTCTCGACGTCCTCCTGCGTCAGATCGGCGAACCGGGCGAGGGCGGGGCGAAACGCTTCGTGCTCGGCGTCGATCACCGAATCCGGCCGATATGTGGTGACGACCCGGCCCCGCCAGCCCGATTGCCGGATCGCGGCATGATGGTGGAGCGGGTCGTCCGCCCCCTCGGTCGTCGCCAGTAGCTCGATGCCGAAGCGGTCGAAGAGGGCACGGGGACGGAAGCCCGGTGTCGCGAGCGCTTCGCCGATCCGGTCGAAATAGAGATCGGCGCTGGCCGGCTCCAGCGCGACATCCAACCCGAACACGGTCGCAAAGGCGTGGTCGAGCCACATCCGCGACGGCGTGCCGCGAAACAGCGGGTAGTTCTCGGCGAACGTCCGCCAGGCTGCGCGCGGGTCGATCGTCGGCACGCCCCGCTTGTCGGGCACCCCCAGCGCGTCGAGCGAGACGCCCTGCGAATACAGCATTCGATAGAGATAATGGTCGGGGGCCAGCAGCAGCTCGGTCGCGTTCGACCAGGGCGCATCGGTTGCGAACCAGGCGGGGTCGGTGTGGCCGTGCGGGCTGATGATCGGCAGGTCCGCGACGCTGGCGTAGAGACGGCGCGCGATGTCCCGGGTCGTTGGATCGGCGGGCAGCAGGCGATCGGGGTTCAGGATCAGGGGGCGCACGATAATCTCCTTTTGGACGGCGGGGTATCGACTTGTGCCAGCGGTGGCAATGGGGTAAATCCAGCGCATGAGTGATCTGCTGGACCGACTGAAAATCGTGCGCGTGGCTGCGGAAGACGATGTGGCAGTTACGCTGACCGATGTCGCCGCGGGGGCCAGCGTGGCGGTCGGCGACGACCGGATCGTGGTGCGCGATGCGGTGCCGGCCGGACACAAGTTCGCGGTGCGCGCTATCGCAGCGGGCGCGCCGGTGCTTCGCTATCGCGCACCGATCGGGTTCGCCTCACGCGACATTGCCATCGGTGAGCACGTCCACAGCCATAACGTACACACGGCGCTGTCGGGCGAATTGGATTACCGGTTCGACGCTCCGGCGACACGCCGCCTGTCGGACGCCTATTCGACGAAAACCTTCCGCGGTTATCGGCGCGCGGACGGCGCCGTGGGGACACGAAACGAGCTGTGGATCCTGCCGACCGTCGGCTGCGTCGGCCGGCTGGGCGAGCGACTGGCCGCTGCGTCGCACGCGCGGGCGGCAGGGCGGATCGATGGCGTTCATGCGTTCAATCACCCGTTTGGGTGCTCTCAACTCGGGGCCGATCTCGACGGAACCGCGGCGATCCTGGCGGCGCTGGCCCAGAACCCCAACGCCGGCGGTATTCTGGTGCTGGGCCTGGGGTGCGAATCCAATCAGCTGGATGCGTTGCTGACCCGGATTCCGACTGCGCATCACGACCGACTGATCGCGGTGCGCGCCCAGACAGAGGCGGACGAGTTCGCCGCCGGGATGGCGGCGATCGATCGACTGATCGATGTCATGGCCACCGATCGGCGGACCGACGTCCCGCTGTCGGCGCTGCGACTGGGCGTGAAGTGCGGCGGGTCGGATGCGATGAGCGGCCTGACGGCGAACCCGTTGATCGGGCGAATGGCCGACGCCGTCACCCAGGCCGGCGGTACTGCGATCCTGACCGAAATTCCCGAGATGT
>DASTEN010000404.1:0-3407 GCA_035709645.1 Sphingomonas sp. | reverse complement strand
AGGACGCCGACCTGGTGAAGGCGATCGCCCGGGCGGCCTACTTTTACAAGCACGAGAGCTGCGGCCAGTGCACGCCGTGCCGCGAGGGCACCGGCTGGATGTGGCGGGTGATGGAGCGTTTGCGCACCGGCGATGCCGATGTGTCCGAGATCGACACGCTGCACCAGGTGACCAAGCAGGTTGAAGGTCATACGATCTGCGCGCTGGGCGATGCCGCGGCGTGGCCGATCCAGGGCCTGATCCGCCATTTCCGCCCCGAACTGGAGCGCCGTATCCGTGAGCGTGGGGGCGACCTTGCGCCGATGATGGAAGCTGCCGAATAATGCCAAAGGTCAAAGTCGACGGCGTCGAGGTCGAGGTGCCGCAGGGCGCCACCGTCCTGCAGGCGTGCGAGATCGCGGGCAAGGAAATCCCGCGCTTCTGCTATCATGAGCGGCTGTCGATCGCCGGCAATTGCCGAATGTGTCTGGTCGAGGTGAAGCCGGGGCCGCCCAAGCCGCAGGCATCTTGCGCGCTGCCTGCCGCCGACAATCAGGAAATTCGCACCGACAGCGCGATGGTGAAGGCCGCGCGCGAAGGCGTGATGGAATTTCTGCTGATCAACCACCCGCTCGATTGCCCGATCTGCGACCAGGGCGGCGAGTGCGACCTGCAGGACCAGTCGGTCGCCTATGGCCGCGGCCATTCGCGCTATACCGAGAACAAGCGCGCGGTGACCGAGAAGTACATGGGCCCGATCGTCAAGACGGTCATGACCCGCTGCATCCAGTGCACCCGCTGCGTGCGCTTTGCCGAGGAGGTCGCGGGCGTCGAGGATATCGGCGCGCTGTACCGCGGCGAGAACATGCAGATCACCTCGTACCTCGAGGGCGCCGTGCAGTCGGAGTTGTCGGGCAACGTCGTCGACCTGTGCCCGGTCGGTGCGCTGACGTCGAAGCCCTATGCGTTCGAGGCGCGCCCGTGGGAGCTGCGCAAGACGCTGGCCATCGACGTGATGGATGCGGTCGGCACCAACATCCGGCTCGACAGCCGCGGTCGGCAGGTGCTGCGCGCGCTTCCGCGGATCAACGAGGACGTCAACGAGGAATGGGCGCATGACAAGACGCGCCACCATGTCGACGGCCTGATCCGCCGCCGTCTCGACAAGCCCTACGTCCGGAAGGGCGGCAAGCTCGTCGCGGCGAGCTGGGACGAGGCGTTCGACGCGATCGCTACGGCAGCGCGGGACGCGGGCAGCAGCGTAGCTGCGGTCCACGGCGACATGCTCGATTGCGAGACGATCTTCGCGACCAAGACGTTGCTGACGACGCTCGGGTCGGACCTGATCGAGGGGCGCCAGACGGGCGCAAGGTACGACACGTCGAGCCTGGCCGCGGTCAATTTCAATTCGACGATCGCCGGGGTCGAGCAGGCCGATGCGATCCTGCTGGTCGGCACCAACGTCCGCTGGGAAGCGGCGCTGGTCAACACCCGTATCCGCAAGGCGATCAAGAAGGGCGCGAAGGTCTTCGCGATCGGGCCGGAAACGGATTTGACGTACAGCGTCGAATGGCTCGGCAACGACCTGTCGCTGCTCGGCGAGCTGCCCGAGGCAGTGACCAAGGCGTTTGCGGACGCGAAGTTTCCGATGGTGATCGTCGGCGGGGCGCCGCTGAACACCGCACAGGGCGCGACGCTGGCGCTGGTCGATACGCTCGGCCTGATCCGCGATGGCTGGAACGGCTATAACGTCCTGCATTTCTCGGCCTCGAGGATGGGCAGCCTGATGCTCGGCGTCGGCCGCGCAGGCGGTGTCGCCGATCTGATCGACGCCAAGCCGAAGCTAGTGTTCTTTATGGGCGCGGACGAAGTGAACCACGCCGCCTTCGAGGGCGCGTTCAAGGTGTTCGTCGGCCACCACGGTGACGCCGGCGCGCATCATGCCGACGTCATTCTGCCGGCGGCGACCTATGCCGAAAAGCCCGGCACTTACGTCAACATCGAAGGGCGCGTGCAGCGCGGCGACCGCGCCGTGTTCCCGCCGGGCGATGCTCGCGAGGATTGGACGATCCTGCGCGCGCTGAGCGAGCGTTTGGGCACGCCATTGCCGTTCGACACGTTCGAGGAACTGCGCGCGAAGATGTACGCCGCGGTGCCGGCGCTGGCGGAGGAGGGGCTGACCCGCTTCGACTGGACCGTGCCGTCGCTGTCGACCGAAGCTTCGGGCGAGGTCGCCTATCCGGTGAAGGATTTCTACCTCACGAACAGCATCTGCCGGGCGAGCCCGACGATGCAGCGGTGCTCGGCCGAAATCCTGCACAAGCAGGAATTTGCGGAGGCCGCTGAATGACCTGCGTCGACTTCGTCATCCCCGCGAAGGGGCGCCCCGCAAAGTACCACTTTGCGGGGACCCCGAAGGCGGGGATCAATTCTGGCTACCGCGTCGGTTCCTTCCATGACCTGCGCCAATTTACCCCCGCCTCCGCGGGGGTGACGGAAAAGGCCCGATGACCGCTTTCTTCCAAGACCTCGGGCTGCCCTACGCCGGCGCCTGGACGCTCGCGACGCTGATCGGCATCCTCGTGATCGCGCTGCCGCTGATGCTGGCGGTTGCGATGATCATCTATGCCGATCGCAAGATCTGGGCGGCGATGGCGCTGCGTCGTGGTCCGAACGTGGTCGGGCCGTTCGGCCTGCTCCAGTCGTTCGCCGACGGCCTGAAGGTCTTCCTGCAGGAAACCATCATTCCGTCGTCGGCCAACCGCGGGCTGTTCCTGCTGGCGCCGATCATCACCTTCACCGTCGCGCTGATCGTGTGGGCGGTGGTGCCGTTCAGCCCCGGCGTCGTCGTCGCGAATATCAATGTCGGCCTGCTTTACGTGCTCGCGGCGTCGTCGATCGGCGTCTACGGCATCATCATCGCGGGCTGGGCGTCGAATTCGAAATATCCGTTCTTCTCGGCCCTGCGCGCCGCGGCACAGATGGTCTCTTATGAAGTCGCGATCGGCTTCATCCTGATTTCGGTCGTGTTGTGGGCGGGCAGCTTCAACCTGTCGACGATCGTGACGGAACAGACCGGGCATATCTTCGGCCTGTTGAACGGCTTCGGCTTCAACCCGCTGCTGTTCCCGATGGCGGTGACGTTCCTGATCTCGTCGATGGCGGAGACGCAGCGCGCGCCGTTCGACCTGACCGAGGCGGAATCGGAGCTCGTCGCGGGTTACCAAACCGAATATTCGTCGATGAGTTTCGCGCTCTTCTGGCTGGGCGAATACGCCAACGTCATCCTGATGTGCGCGCTGAACGCCATCCTGTTCTGGGGTGGCTGGCTGCCGCCGCTGAACATCGATCTGATCCCGTGGTTCGACATCCCCGGCATCATCTGGCTGTTCGGCAAGATCCTGTTCTTCTTCTTCGTATTCAGCTGG
>DASTEN010000403.1:0-2827 GCA_035709645.1 Sphingomonas sp. | reverse complement strand
ATGACGGGATCGTCCATGCCGCTGATGTCCTTCCTGCGCCGCCTGACCGGCGACCGGCGCGGCAACGTCCTGATGATCTTCGGACTGTCGCTCGTCCCGCTGACGTTCGCGACCGGCATGGCGATCGACTATGGGTCGGCGATGCGGTTGCAGACCGAACTGAACGCGGCGGCCGATGCGGCATCGCTTGCGGCGACCAGTGCGGCGATGATGGACAAGTCGCTGACGGCGGCCGACGCCCAGGCCCGCCTGATCTTCAAGACCCAGGCGCAGGAAGCCAACGGGATCAAGACGATCAATTTCGCGGATCCGGCGCAATTCACCGTCACCGTGACCGAGGAAAACAGCGCGACCGAGGGGGTGATCCGCATCGCGACCGTCAGCTACCGCGCGGAATCGTTCAACAGTTTCGCCGGCATTCTGGGGCAGCCGACTCTGACCATCAAGGGGAGCGCCACCGCTCGCGCGACCCAGGCGCCCAACATCGATTTCTACGTCATGCTCGACGCATCGTCCTCCATGGCGCTGCCGACGACGACCAACGGCATCAATTTCCTGAAGTCAAAGACGGTTCGCGGCGGCAACCCCAATGGTTGCGCGTTCGCCTGTCACCAGACGAACCCGGACAATCCCAACATCCGCGATTCGAACGGCAATTTCCTCGACTATTACGGTTTTGCCCACAACAACGGCATCGAATTGCGCATCGACGCGGGCAAGCGGGCGATCAGCGACATGGTGACCGAGGCGCAGAAGGAAAGCGCGTCGAACGGCGCCGCCTACCGCTTCTACCTGGCGACATTCGATCGCGCGACCAACTATCGGTCGTTGACCGGCGCGACGCCGTCGAGCGATTTCAATTATGTCCGCGCCCAGGCCGCGACGGCCGAAACGGTCGCCGTCCAGATGCATGCCAGCCTGTACGATCGCCAGACGGAACATGCCGGATCGCTGGCGAAGCTCAATACGGCGATCACGCAGAATCCCGGGAACGGCATGCGATCCGCCGGGAATACGCCGCAGGCGGTGCTGTTTCTGATCACCGACGGCATGCGCGACGAAGAGGTCGGCGGGCGCCAGATCGGCCCGATCACGACGGATCAATGTGCTGCGATCAAGGCGCGCGGCGTCAGGATCGCGGTGCTGTACACGACCTATCAGGTCGAATCGATCGACTACGACGACTGGTCCGTCGGCAACGTCGTGTGGCGCCTGCCGCAGATCGCGCCAGCGCTCCGTACCTGCGCGTCGGACGGCCTGTTCTTCGAAGTATCGACCGACGGCAGCATTTCGCAGGCGCTGAACGCGTTGTTCCAGAAGACGATCGAGAGTTCGCACCTGACCAGGTAACCGACGCCGCCCGGATACGACCGAAGCCCGGAAATCCGGGTCCATGAACGGTAATTTAAGACTGTAACGGCAAGGCTGTCCTGTCCGGTCCGGCCTTTTCACGCGCCGGGACCGACGGGATGGGGTTGCAGACGATGACCATTGGTTGGCCGCAGCGCGGTTTCCTGATGCGATTGCTTCGAGACACCCGCGGCAACGCGCTGGTGATCATGACGGCTGCGTTGATCCCGCTGGCCGGCATGGTAGGCGGCGGCATCGACATGAGCCGGATGTATATCCTGAAGACCCGTCTGCAACATGCGTGCGATGCCGGCACGCTGGCCGGTCGCAAGACGATGGGCGCGGGCAACTGGTCGTACAACAACAATTACGCACGGACGCAAGCCGAGAAATTCTTCGATGCGAATTTCCAGAGCGGTTCGTTCGGGTCGTCGGGCCTGACCCGCAGCTTCACCGAGGCGGGCGGCAAGGTGACCGGGACTGTCCAGGCGACAATCCCGATGACGCTGATGCGAATTTTCGGCAAAACGACCGAGGATATTTCGGTCGTGTGCGACGCCGAAATGCGCCTGGCCAACACCGACGTGATGTTCGTGCTCGACACGACGGGTTCTATGAACGACCCCCAGCCCGGCGACACGGTCAACAAGATTTCCGCGCTGAAGACCGCGGTCAAATGCTTCTATGAAATCGTCGCCAAGATCGACACCAGCGCAACCTGCACGACCGGCACCCCGTCCGGCGGCACCAGTTCGCAGGTGCAGATCCGCTTCGGCTTCGTCCCCTATTCGACCAACGTCAACGTCGGACGCCTGCTGCCGACCAGCTGGTTGGTCGACAGCTGGACCTATCAGACGCGGCAGGCGCGGTTCCGAAACCAGACGAACACATCCTCCACCACGCCGACGATGACGGGCTCCAGCCTGGTCAACCGCGATCCGCGCGGTTGGTACGACCAATACAACATGGGCTATATGACCGCGTCCGCCTGTTCCAACTATGCGGTGCCGGGCGAAAGCGCTTTCGAGGCCATCTATGGCGAGGGTGCGCCGACCGAACGGACGTCGAGCGGGGGCAACCCCGAAACGGTGACGTGGGTGACCTACCAATATGGCCGAGTCTACGTCTACCAGACGCGGCGCAGCATTTTTGGCAACTGCTGGTTGCAGCGTCAGGAAGTGCGCGGCGATCTGCGCCGGCAATACAGCCAGACGAACACCACGTCGACGTCGACCGTATTCGATGGCTGGCGCTATGCGGCGCTGCCGGTCAACGTCAGCCTGTTGAAGAACGGCACCGCCTGGCGCGACAATTTCCAGTGGCCGATCGGCGCGGGCGGCGCGAATGCGACGATCAACTGGCCAGGCTGTATCGAGGAACGCGATACCGTCCGTCAGACGAGCTACGATCCGATCCCGTCGGGTGCCAAGGATCTCGATATCGATCTGATGCCCGAGAGCGACGCGACCCGGTGGAA
>DASTEN010000402.1:0-6508 GCA_035709645.1 Sphingomonas sp. | reverse complement strand
ACAGGATCGCCGCGCTGGAACCGCAGATGCAGGCGATGTCGGACGACGACCTGTCGCAGCAGACTGCCCGCTTCCGCGAGCGACTGGCGGCGGGCGAGAAGCTCGATTCGATCCTGCCGGAAGCGTTCGCGACGGTTCGCGAGGCATCGGTTCGCACGCTCGGCATGCGGCACTTCGACGTGCAGATGGTCGGCGGCGTCGTGCTTCACCGCGGCGAGATCGCGGAGATGAAGACGGGCGAGGGCAAGACGTTGGTTGCGACGCTCGCGGTCTATCTGAATGCGCTGCCGGGCGAGGGCGTCCACGTCGTTACGGTCAACGACTATCTCGCGCGGCGCGATGCCGAGCAGATGGGCAAGCTCTACGGCTTCCTGGGGCTGACCACCGGCGTCATCGTGCCGAACCTGGCCGACCACGAACGCCGCGCGGCCTATCACGCCGACATCACCTATGGCACGAACAACGAATTCGGCTTCGATTATCTGCGCGACAACATGAAGTACGACCGCGCGTCGATGGTTCAGCGGCCGTTCGCCTATGCCATCGTCGACGAAGTCGATTCGATCCTGATCGACGAAGCGCGCACGCCGCTGATCATCTCCGGCCCCACCGACGACAAGTCCGAGCTGTACATCCAAGTCGATGCGGTCGTGAAGCAGCTGGGCGAGGACGATTACGAGAAGGACGAAAAGCAGAAGTCGATCATCCTTACCGAGGACGGCACGGAACGCGTCGAGCGCATGCTGGAGGCCGCCGGGCTGCTTCAGGGCGCCAACCTCTATGATTTCGAGAACACTCAGGTCGTCCACCACACGAACCAGGCGCTGCGTGCGAACAAGATGTTCAAGCGCGACACCGACTATATCGTGAAGGACGGCAAGGTCGTCATCATCGACGAATTCACCGGCCGCATGATGGACGGGCGTCGCTGGTCGGACGGCCTGCACCAGGCGGTGGAAGCCAAGGAGGGCGTCCAGATCGAGCCCGAGAACCAGACGCTGGCGTCGATCACCTTCCAGAATTACTTCCGCATGTACCCGAAGCTGTCGGGCATGACCGGCACGGCGGCGACCGAGGCGCCCGAATTCTACGACATCTACAAGATGAACGTCGTGTCGATCCCGACCAACGTGCCGGTACTGCGCGTCGACGAGGAAGACGAATTCTACAAGGACACACAGGACAAGTTCCGCGCGATCGCCAAGCGGATCGGCGAACACGCGTCCAAGGGCCAGCCGGTGCTGGTCGGCACGGTGTCGATCGAAAAGTCCGAACTGCTGAGCGAATTCCTGACCCAGGAAGGGGTCAAACACGAGGTACTCAACGCCCGCTTCCACGAAAGCGAAGCGCATATCGTCGCGCAGGCCGGCCGATTGGGTGCGGTGACCGTGTCGACCAACATGGCCGGCCGCGGCACCGACATCAAATTGGGTGGTAACGCCGAGTTTCGTATCGAGGACGAATTGCGCGACGTGGCCGAGGGGCCCGAGCGTGATGCCGCGATCGCGAGGATCGAGGCTGAGGTTGAGGCCGAGCGCCAGCAGGTGATCGCCGCAGGCGGCCTGTTCGTGCTCGGTACCGAACGCCACGAAAGCCGCCGCATCGACAACCAGCTGCGCGGCCGCTCTGGCCGTCAGGGCGATCCGGGCCTCAGCCGTTTCTACCTGAGCCTTGACGACGACCTGCTGCGTATCTTCGGGCCGGACACGCTGTTCGCCAAGATGATGCGGTCGAACATCGGCGATGGCGAAGCGATCGGCAGCAAGTGGCTGACCAAGGCAATCGAGACTGCGCAGAAGAAGGTCGAGGCGCGCAACTACGACATCCGCAAGCAGGTCGTCGAATACGACGACGTGATGAATGACCAGCGCAAGGTCATCTACGAACAGCGCGCCGACATCATGGACGCCGATACGGTCGGCGACGTGGTGGTCGACATGCGTGCAGCGACGGTGAACGCCATCGTCGGCGGCGCCATTCCGCCCGACACCTATCCGGAACAGTGGAATCTCGACGGGTTGAAGGCACAGGCGGTCGAGCAGCTGAACGTCGACGTGCCCGTAGAGGAATGGGCGAAGGAAGAGGGTATCGAGCCCGAGACGATCGAGGAACGCCTGCTGGCCGCGGCCGACACGGTGGTCGAGGAGAAGGCGAAGGAACTCGATACCGAGACGTGGACCGGGATCGAAAAGTCGATCCTCCTCCAGAACCTGGACCATCACTGGAAAGAGCATCTCGCGATGCTCGATGCGCTGCGCCAGGTCGTCCATCTGCGCGCCTATGCGCAGAAGACGCCGATCAATGAATACAAGCAGGAAGCCTTTGCGATGTTCGAGCGCATGCTCGACAACATTCGCGAGGATGTGACGCGGACGCTGGCCTATGCGCAGTTCCGCATGGCGCCGCAGGAAGACTTCGGCGATTTTTCGCAGTTGCCCGAGCTGCCCGATTTCATCACCAGTCACATCGATCCGTTCACTGGCGAAGACAATTCGGCCGACTGGGATGCAGGCACGCGTGGCCTGATCACCTCTACGCTACCGCCGCTGTCCATCCCGCAGCCGACGGGCGCCGAAGTCGGCGAGGATCCGGAAAGCTGGAAGGGCGTGGTCAATCGTAACGCGCCATGCCCGTGCGGGTCGGGGCAGAAGTACAAGCACTGCCACGGGGCGCTGGTCTGAGGGTTAGCCCCTTTCCCCGTTCGCCCTGAGCCTGTCGAGGGGCCGTACTGCGATACGCCCGTTCAAACCCGGCGCCACGAAGTCCGGTGGTTCGACAAGCTCAGCGCGAACGGGGCGAGACAGTGCCCGAAATCAAAAAGGGCCGCGCACCGTCACGGTACGCGGCCCTTTTGGGGTCACCTAAACCAGAGCGTTACCGGCGCTGATCGTCCGGCACGCGGATCGTCGGACCCAGCCGGTCGACGACGTCACGCGCATCGAACGCGCGGACGTTGTTTGCGGGCTTCGGGCCACGACCGACGATGATCTCGGCCATCGCTTCGTACCGGTCGACGGTGCGGACGTCGACGCCGCGATCCCAGAACGGGTCGCCCCAGAACGGATCCCAGGTCCGCCAGCCGAAGCCGCGGCCGTAATAGCGCCACGACGGGCCCCAGTATCCGAAGCCGCCGAACCCGCCATAGGGCCCGAAGCCACCGCCGAAGCCGGGCGTCGTATAGGTGCGCGTCTGCTTGTCGGTGTCGCGATCGGCCATGACGAAATAGTCGTTGCCCGACTGCAACGTCAGTTCGGCCGCACGGAACAGCAGATACCGTTCGACGGTGTCGCGCGAGGTATAGCTGTTGCCGGCGAACGACACGCGGTAGCGGTCGCGCTCGATCTGCTGATCGAAATAGCCGGTGCGATTGAAACCATAACCGGTCGCCGGACGATAGGGGGTCGGACCCGCACAGGCCGCCAGCGTGGTCGCACCGGCCAACACCGCCGCCATCATCGCACGGCGCCGGGAAAAGAACGTCTTGGTACGCATAGGAACCTCCACCAGGCCCGATCCAGTCGATGGACCCGCTTGTTTTTGAAACGCCCCGCCGGGCCTTTGGCTCCCCGCGGTACGCCTTGGTGCAAAGCCTACGCCAGACTGGCTTTCGCGCGGCTGAACGTGGCGCAATCGCGATCAGGCGATGCGATCGGGCACGTCGGCGGCGTCGTCCAGGATAGCGGTCTTCGGTGCGACCGCTTCCCAGGGGAAGACGAACCAGTCCTTCGTGACGGTGCGATCGATCTGGCGCCAGGCATAGTCGATGCGCTGGCCGGATACCGCATTGTCGATCATCACGACGAAGCGGACGTTGGCGGACGCGGCACCTTCGGCTGCCAGCTGTCGGCGAATGGCGGCGATGGTGCGACCCGAATCGTTGATATCCTCGACGAACACCAGGCGCTCGCCGTCGCGCGTACGCCTGGCCAGGGTAGCGATCAGCGCGGCGTTGAATTCCGGGATGGGCGTGGAGAAATCGATCGAAACCATCGGCAGCCCGGTCGCGTGGCTGAGGAACACCGCCGGCACCAGCCCGCCGCGACCGACGCCGACCAGCAGCTGCGCCTGCCAGTCGTCGGTGCGCAGCGTTTCCGACAGCGCGGCGATCGATTGCAGGAAATCGTCGTGGCTGATCGGGGTCAGGGTCGGCGTGGTCATGCGTGCGTGTCCATATAGGCGTCGATCGTAGCGAGGTGGCGTGCAACCGCGGCATCGTCGAGGAACGATCCGAGGAAGCTGTTGCGTGCCAGCGTGGCGAGCTGGCGGGTGTCGAGGTTCCGGCCCCGGGCCGCCGCGCGGAAGTTCTCGCCGATATAGCCACCGAAATAGGCGGGATCGTCGGAATTGACGGTGGCGCGCAGGCCGAGCTCGAGCATCCGGTCGATCGGGTGGACGTCGATCGACGGAACGTTGCAGAGCTTGACGTTCGACAATGGGCAGACGGTCAACGTCATACCGTGCCGCGCGAGCCGGGTGGTGAGCGCCGGATCTTCCAGGCTGCGATTGCCGTGGTCCAGACGATCGATCTGCAGCAGATCCAGCGCCTCGACGACGTAATCCGGTGGCCCCTCCTCGCCGGCGTGAGCCACCAGCTTCAGCCCTTTCGCCTTGGCGGCGGCGAAGACGCGTTCGAACTTTGCGGGCGGGTGGCCGACTTCGGACGAATCGAGCCCGACGCCGGCGATCCGGTCGAGCCAGGGCTCGGCCGCCTCCAGCGTGGCGAAGGCCGCGTCCTCGCTCAGATGGCGCAGGAAACACAGGATCAGCTTCGACGTGATGCCATGGCGCGTCTCGGCCTCTGCCATCCCGTCGCAGAGCCCCTCGATCACGTCGCCGAACGGAATGCCGCGATCGGTGTGGGTCTGGGGATCGAAGAAAATCTCGGCGTGGACGACGCCGTCCGCCGCGACGCGGTCGAAATAGGCGATGGCAAGGTCGCGAAAGTCCGCCCGCGTCCGCAGCACGTCGGCGCCGGCGTAGTAGATGTCGAGGAAATCCTGCAGGTTCGAAAAGTCGTAAGCCGCCCGAACGTCTTCGACGGAGGCATAGGGGATCGAAACGCCGTTGCGCTTGGCCAGCGCGAACATCAGTTCGGGTTCCAAGCTGCCTTCGATATGCAGGTGAAGTTCCGCCTTGGGCAGGCCGGCGATGAAGGAATCGAGATCGGTCATCGTCCGTCCATCGCAACGGTACCGTTTGCGCGCAAGTCCGACGATGGGGGATATTCCCACGCTGGCTCCCTGAGTAGGATTCGAACCTACGGCCGCTCGATTAACAGTCGAGAGCTCTACCGCTGAGCTATCAGGGAACAGCGTGGAGGCGCGCTGATAGCAGGCCTTTTGGGGTTTGCAAGCCTCGAAATTCGAAACGGTTGCGACTCTAACGACCTAAGAGTCGTCGGTCGTCGGTCGTCGGTCGTCGCGTCCGCGACGCCGGCCGCGTTACGCGACGAATTGCTCCATCGTGATTCTGTCGTCCAGCGCATGTTCGGGGTCGAACAGCAGCGTCAGGTCGCGGTGGTGATCGATGGCGATGCAGACGCTGGCGACGTCGCGGACTTCGCGTTGATCGGCGACGGCGCTGACCGGGCGTTTATCGGCTTCCAGCACCGTGATGCCGATCCGCGCCTTTTCGGGCAGAATGGCGCCACGCCAGCGGCGCGGGCGAAAGGCGCTGATCGGCGTCAACGCGATCAGCGCCGAGCCGAGCGGCAGAATCGGACCGTTTGCGGACAGATTATAGGCGGTCGATCCCGCCGGCGTCGCGGCCAGGATGCCGTCGCACACCAGTTCCGGCAGCACGACGCGGTCATTGACCGTCACTTCCAGCTTCGCGGTCTGCCGGGTTTCGCGCAGCAGCGATACTTCGTTGATCGCGGGCAGAACCTTCGTCTGTCCATCGATCGTCGTCGCGGTCATCGTCAACGGCGACACCTTGAACGGCTTGGCGCGCGCCAGCCGCCGGTCGAGCCCGTCTAGGCGCCATTCGTTCATCAGGAACCCCACCGTCCCCAGATTCATGCCGAAAACGGGCACGCTGCGTCGCGTCTCGAGCATCGCGTGCAGCGTCTGGAGCATGAAACCATCGCCGCCCAGCGCGATCACCTGATCGGCCTGCTCAACCGGCACGAAATCATAGGCGCTGGCCAGATCGGCGGCAGCGGCCTGGGCAGGGGCGGTGGGCGACGCGACCAGCGCGCGCCGGACGGGCTCGGTCATCCGCCGGTCACGCTCATGTGACGGGCAACGGCGGGGGCGGCGGCATTGATGCGAAAGTCGTGACGCGCCGGCTTGATGGCCAGACCGCGGTCAATCGCCGCGTCCAGCGCCGGCACGCCACCGTCGCGCAGTGCCGCTTTCAGGTCGACCTGATCGTCATGCCCCAGGCACATGTACAGCTTGCCTTCGGTCGTCAGGCGGACGCGGTTGCATCCATCGCAGAAATTGGCGGTGAGCGGCGAAATCAGTCCCAGTCGCGTGCCCCAGGGGGTGCGCCAATAGCGCGCCGG
>DASTEN010000401.1:0-11258 GCA_035709645.1 Sphingomonas sp. | reverse complement strand
CGGCTGATTTCAGACGAGCGCATGGCTCGCATGGTCGGCCGATGGTGAGGGTCTAATCCGCCCGATCCAGATCGTCCCGCAGCACCCACCGCAGGTCTTCCTTCTCCAGCTCCCGCCCGTCCTGGCTCAGCACGCGGACCGAGCGGATCGGCTGGCCGTCGCGTGCGTCGACCAATACCGGATCGGCCGGCTTGCCGGTTTCCCACCGCTCCCCCCACTGCCGCAACGCGACCATCGTCGGCAGCAGCGCATGCCCTTTGTCGGTCAGCCGGTATTCGATCTTGCGGCGATCGTCGGCCATCGCGGTGCGTTCCAGAATGCCGTGTTCGACGAACCGCGCCAGCCGGTTGGCCAGGATGTTGCGGGCGATCCCCAGTTCGGACTGGAATTCCTCGAAATGCTGATAGCCGTTGAAGGCTGCGCGCAGGATCAGGAACGCCCAGCGTTCCCCCATCGCCTCCAGCGCCGCGGGCAGGCTGCAGGTCGCGGCCAATTCCCTTAGCGGCTCTCGCACTTTCGACACCATGGCGTCGTTCTACCTCCAAAGTAACGGAAATTCGACGCAAAATTCTTGCTGCGGAACAGCATAGGTTTCCGATTGCAACGAAACGGGCGTGCAATTAAGTGGCGAACCGAAACTGAACCCGCGTAAGGAGTATCGCAGGATGAAGATCGTCGCCACGCTTGCCGCCGCCGCCTTCGCGCTGACCGGCGCCGTTCCGGCGCTTGCGCAGGCCAGCTATTACAGCGCCACGCCCAAGGCGGAGTTCACCAAGTCGAGCGTCGTCACCCGGTCGACGATGTGGAAGTGCGCCGCCGGCACCTGCACGGCGCCCCGCGCCGGCGAACGCGATGCGGTGCTGTGCGAACTGGTCGTGCAGCGGGTCGGCGCGCTTGCCAGCTTTTCCGCCGGTGGCACCGCCTTCGGCGACGAGGCGCTTGCGAAGTGCAATGCCCGGGCGCGCTGACGCATAAAAACATTGCAATGCAGCACTCGGCTATCCCATCTTTGTTCAGTGCTGCGTCAATATGAACTCGTCGATCGGGTCCTGAGCTACGATCCCCAGGCCGATGAGGCCATGCTGAACCGCGCCTATGTGTTCTCGGTCAACGCGCACGGGACGCAGAAGCGCGCCAGCGGGGACCCGTATTTCAGCCACCCGATCGAGGTCGCGGGCATCCTGACCGACCTGCGCCTCGACGACGAGACGATCGCGACCGCGATCCTGCACGACACGGTCGAGGACACCGTCGCCACGCCCGAGGAGATCGAGCGGCTGTTCGGCGCGAGCGTCGCGCGGCTGGTCGATGGCGTCACCAAACTCAGCAAGATCGAGGCGCAGACCGAAAGTCAGCGCGCCGCGGAAAACCTGCGCAAGTTCCTGCTGGCGATGTCCGACGACATCCGCGTCCTGCTGGTGAAGCTGGCCGACCGGCTCCACAACATGCGCACGCTGCACTTCATCTCGAAGCCCGAGAAGCGCCGCCGCATCGCCAAGGAGACGATGGACATCTACGCCCCGCTCGCGGAGCGGATCGGCATGTACGAGTTCATGAAGGAGATGCAGACGCTCGCCTTCCGCCAGCTCGAACCCGAGGCGTATGAATCGATCACCAAGCGCCTGGCCGCGCTGGAGGACGAAGGCCACCGGATCGAAAAGATCGCCGACACGGTGCACACGCTGCTGACCCGCGCGGGGATCGAGGCGGATGTCGGCGGGCGCCAGAAACATCCCTATTCCATCTGGAAGAAGATGTCGGAGCGGCATGTCAGCCTGGAACAACTCAGCGACATCATGGCGTTCCGCGCGATCGTCGCGACCGAAGAGGAATGTTATCGCGCCCTGGGCGTCATCCACCGCAGATGGCCGATGGTCCCGGGGCGGTTCAAGGATTACATCTCGACGCCCAAGCGCAACGGGTATCGCTCGCTCCACACATCGGTCTTCATCGGCGAGAATACGCGCATCGAAATCCAGATCCGCACCCATGCGATGCACGCGCAGGCCGAATATGGCATCGCCGCGCACTGGGCGTACAAGGCCGATGCAGTGCGCCCCGACACCCAGGTCAGCTGGGTCCGCGACCTGGTCGAAATCCTGGAGGCCGCGGAAAGCCCGGAGGAACTGCTCGAACACACGCGGATGGCGATGTACGCCGACCGCATCTTCGCCTTCAGCCCCAAGGGCGAGCTGATCCAGCTGCCCAAGGGCGCGACGCCGATCGATTTCGCCTATGCCGTGCACACCGACCTGGGCGACCAGGCGGTGGGGGCGAAGATCAACGGCCGCGTCGTGCCGCTGCGCACCGAAATCACCAATGGCGACAGCGTCCAGATCCTGCGGTCGAAGGGGCAGATGCCGCAGGCCAACTGGATGACCTTTGCGGTGACCGGCAAGGCGCGCGCGGCGATCCGGCGGCATCTGCGGCAGAAGGAGCGCGCCGAGCGGCTGGAACTGGGGCGCAAGCTGTACGACGATATCCTACAACGCCTGCCGGTCGCGGTCGGTGCGGATGCGGTGAAGGTCGCGATCCGCCGGTTGAAGTTGACCGATCTGGACGCGCTTCTGGAGGCGATCGCGCTCCGCAAGGTGAGCGACGCGGCGGTGATGGAGGCGCTGATGCCGGGGTCGGCCGGTGGCGACGACGCCCATCAGGCCCCGCCCCAGCGCCACGCCATCACCATCACCGGCCTGACGCCGGGGGTCGCCTTCGATCTGGCCGAATGTTGCCGCCCGGTTCCCGGCGACCGCATCGTCGGCATCCGGCGGGAGGGCGAAGGCATCATCGTCCACGACATCGCCTGTCCGCAGATCGGCGAGGATGGCGACTGGGTCGATCTGGCGTGGGGCGACACCGCCGAAGGCGGCATCGCGCGCATCAATGTCACGTTGAAGAACGAACCGGGCGCACTCGGCGCGGTGGCGACCGTCATCGGCGCGCACAAGGCGAACATCCTGGGCCTGCGCATGGACGATCGCGACACGACGTTCCACACCAACGCGATCGAGGTCGAGGTTCGCAACGCCGCGCATCTGACGAAGCTGCTGGCCGCGCTGCGCGCCGCGGATGCGGTCAGCGACGCGCAGCGGGCCTAGGCGTTTCACGGCTCACTCTGCCCGTTTCGATCGCAAAGACCCCAAACTGGCGCAACAAACTGTTGCTGCTTAGCCACGCAACCATCCGAAATGTCTTGAAAGCGTAACAACCAGACTGGACCTATCGCGTCCGGGCGGCGAGGAAGGATGCCATACCGCCGGCCAAACGGCGGCACCGCGGGGGCGGTGATATCCAAGAGACCTGATCCAAAGGGGGTTGTCCATGAAGCCTATGCTGTTGCTGTCCGTCGCGTGCGGCGCGTTGATCGCGGCCACGCCGGTGTCCGCGCAAGTGGCGCAGGACGCGCCCGCCGCGCCGACGCCCACGCCGACTACCGAACAGGTCGAAGATGCGCTGGCGTCGGGCGATGCGCCGGGCGGGGACATCGTCGTCGTCGGGTCGCAGATCCGCGGCACGTCGGTCACCGCCGCCCTGCCCGTCACGGTCGTCAGCCAGGATGACCTGGCCGCGATCGGCGCGACGTCGGGCGACGACCTGCTTCGCGCGATCCCCCAGTTGGGCGACGTCACCTTCAACGCCAGCTACCTGCCCAACAGCTCGAACGCCGCGCGCGGCGACGTCGGGTCGGTCAACCTGCGCAATCTGGGCGTCGGCAATACGCTGGTGCTGCTGAACGGCCGCCGCGTTGTTAACCATCCGACCAGCCGCGCGAACGAGAATCTGGTTCCGGTCCTGACCGTCAACAGCAACACCATCCCCAGCTTCGGCATCGAGCGGCTGGAGGTGCTGCGCGATGGCGCCGGCCCGATCTACGGCTCCGATGCGGTCGCGGGTGTGGTCAACACCGTGCTTCAGTCGGACTATACCGGCGTCCAGCTCGAAGGGCAGATCGGCTTTGCCGAGGACACCAACCTGCTGGAAACCAGCCTGAACCTGCTGGCCGGCACCAACCTGGGCGACCGCGGCAACATCACCTTCTACGCCAACCGCGAAAGCCGCACGATGCTGCGCGCGGCGGACCAGGATTACACGGCGTCGGACAACAAGCAGCCGCTGTTCGTCGGTACGGGGCTGGAAGGGTCGACGGCGATCGACGGCCGCTCGACCATCACGCCGTGGGGCGTGTTCACCACCCGCGGCGGCGTGCCGGTCCGCGTCGGTACGGGCACCAGCGGTGCGCTGGTCACCAGCACGGCCGGCGTCTTCCACATCCAGCCGACCGCAAACGGCGGCTGTTCGGCCGCGATCCCGTCGAACGGCGCGATCTGCATCGACGACGGCAACAATACCACGGCTGCCGATCGCAACACCCGTTTCGATGCGACCCAGGCGTACAACCGCACCATCCTGCCCAAGGTCGAACGCTACAACTTCTTCGCCAACGGCCATTACGACCTGACCGACGAGGTCGAGCTGTTCGGCGAAGCGGGATATTACAAGGCGACGACCGAAAGCATCCAGGGCTCGCCCGGCACGCTCGCCGCCGGCCCGATCGTCATTCCGGCCAGCAATTACTACAACCCGTTCGGCCCGACCGGCGGCGCCTTCCGCATCCCGGGCCTGAACACGCCGGCCGCGGGCCTGGCGGTCACGCTGACCAGCTACAATTTCTCGGACTTCGGCCCGAATTACGTCAGCGTCGACAACGACCAGTGGCGTGCGCTGGGCGGCCTGCGGTTCCGGGCGTTCGGCATCGATTGGGAATCGGCGGCACTCTATTCGGAAGCGCAGGTCGTCGACACCTCGACCGGCATCAGCGCGACACTGCTCCAGCGCCAGCTCGGGCTCAACACGCCGGACGCCTATAATCCGTTCAACGGCGCCGATGTGAACAACCCCAGCCTGCGCGATGCGACGCCGTCGAATCAGGCGGCGATCGACGCGATCCGCATCACGACGACCCGCCGCAGCAAGGCGACGCTGGCGCTGATCGACCTGAAGGGGTCGAAGGGCGATCTGATCGCGCTGCCGGGCGGAAATCTGGGCGCGGCCTTCGGCGTCGAAGTGCGCCGCGAAACCCAGCTCGACGACCGCGATCCGCGCGTCGACGGCACGATCCAGTTCACCGACAGCGTGACCGGCTTCGTCAATCCGTCCGATCTGGTCGGCACCAGCAACTCGCCCGACACCGGCGGGCGGCGCAACGTCCACAGCGCCTATCTGGAACTGGCGGTTCCGGTCGTCTCGCCGGCAATGAACGTGCCGTTCGTCCACCGGCTGGAATTCCAGCTGGCCGGCCGCGCGGAACATTATTCGGACGCCGGATCGGTCGCCAAGCCCAAGATCGCCGGCGCCTGGGACATCGTCGAAGGGCTCCGCCTGCGCGGATCCTATGCCGAGAGCTTCCGCGCGCCGAACCTGGAACAGGTCAACGCCCGGCTGGTCACCCGGTCGAACACCCGGCTCGACCCGATCCGGTGCGAGGCGCAGCTGCGGCGCGGCGCCATCGCCACCTGGAGCGCGTGCGGGCAGAGCTTCGCCACCACCGCGCAGCGCGCCGGCAATCCGGACCTGCGACCCGAACAGTCGACCAACATCACCGGCGGCATCGTGTTGCAGCCGAAATTCATCGAGGACGCGATCGGCCGCGTCACGCTGACCGCCGATTACTGGCACATCAAGCAGCGCGACATCGTCGGCATTTTCGGTGAGGGCAATGCGCTCATCAACGACTATCTGCTGCGCGTCGGTGGTCAGACCGACCCCAACGTCGTCCGCGCCGATCCGACCGCGGACGACATCGCGCTGTTCGCCGGTTCGGGCCTGGCCCCGGCGGGCCGCGTGCTGTTCGTCCGCGACCAGTATCGCAACCTGCAGCCGCAGACCGTGTCGGGCTGGGATTTCGGCTTCAACTGGCGCGTCCGCGACTTCGGCATCGGCAAGTTCACCGCCAACGTGAACGCGGCCTATCTGAAGACCTATTTCCTGACCCCCTCGGCCGATATCCAGACGCTGATCGATGCCCGTGCAGCCGGCACGATCAACCGCGACACCGTCATTTCGGACGGCGGCGATCAGGTCCGGCTGAACGGCAAGCCCGAATGGCGGGTGACGGGATCGCTGACATGGTCGAAGGGGCCGTTCCAGGTCGGCGGCTTCACCAGCTACATCAGCGACGTCGATGATACCGGGGCGACGATCAACGGCGTGCCGTGGCTGGTCGACGGGCGGACGACCTTCAACCTCTACGGGCAGGTGACCTTCGGCAGCCGCAGCGACGGCGAAGGTCGCCACCGCTTCCGCCTGGGCGTGCGCAACCTGACCGACAAGCAGCCGCCGCTCAGCACCGACGGCTTCCTGGGGTCGCTGTACCAGCCCTATGCCCGCTACTGGTACGCCAACCTGCAGTCGAGGTTCTGATCCGATGAAGACCGCCTCCACCCCCATTCGTGCTGAGCCAGTCGGGCGCCCATCAAAGTATTACTTTGATGGGACCCTGGCCGAAGCACGCTTGTCTCGAGCACGCCCGTCGACAGGCTCAGGGCGAACGGGGATGGGGGTTGCTGCGATCCTCCTGACGCTCGCCAGTCCTGCGGTGGCCCAAGAAGAGGGCCCCGCCCCCGCCCCGCGCCAGGGCACCGGCGGGGACATCGTCGCCTACGACCAGATCCACAAACCCGTCGTCGGCCGTGGCGGCATGGTGGTCAGCCAGAATGCCATCGCCTCGCGGGTCGGCGCGGACATCCTGCGCAAGGGCGGCAATGCGGTCGATGCGGCGGTCGCGATGGGCTTCGCGCTGGCCGTCACCCTGCCGCGTGCCGGCAACATCGGCGGTGGCGGCTATATGCTGGTCCACATGGCGGCGAAAGATGGCAAGCCCGCCTCGACCATCGCGATCGACTATTACGGTCAGGCCAGTCGCAACACGACGCCCGACCTGCTGCTCGGTGCCAACGGCCGGGTCGATCCGGACAAGAATTATTCGATGAAGGGCGTCGCCATTCCCGGCACCGTCGCCGGACTGTGGGCGGCACACAAGCTGTATGGATCGCTGCCCTGGGGCACGCTGATCGCGCCGGCAATCGCGATGGCGGAAAACGGCGTCCCGCTGTCCGACGACGAAGCGTCCGCCAACGCCGCACAGAAGAAGGCGATGTCGGACGATCCGGCCGCGCTCGCCATGTTCTTCAAACCCGACGGCAGTCCGTACGCGGCGGGCGAAACGTGGACGCAGCCCGATCTGGCCGCCACATTGAAGCTGATTGCCGCGGGCGGACGCGACGCATTTTACACCGGCCCGTTCGCGGCGAAGCTGGCGGCAGGAATCAAGGCCGGCGGCGGTGTCATCGATGCGCAGGACCTGGCGGGTTACAAGGCGATCGTGTCGGCACCGATCTGGTCGAGCTATCGCGGGGCGCAGATCGCCTACATGCCGCCCACCGCCTCGGGCGTGTCGGTGGCCGAGGCGATGAACATCCTCGAGCGCTTTCCGGTGAAGGAGCAGCGCTGGGGCTCGGTCGCCAACCTGCACCTGTTGTCGGAAACGATGAAGCTGGTATCGGCCGATCGCCGGCTGGTCGGCGGCGGACCGGACTGGAAATCGCCGTCGAAGGGGCTGGCGAGCAAGGGCTATGCCGCACAGCGTGCGGCGCTCATCCGCCCCGACGCATCGCTGGGCGCCAAGGACGTCGCCGACGGCAACCCCTATCCGTTCGAAAGCAAGGATACGACGCATTTTTCGGTTGCCGATGCGGCCGGCAACGCGGTCAGCAACACCTACACGCTGTCGGCCAGCTATGGCGCGCATGTCGTGGCACCCGGCACCGGCGTGCTGCTGAACAACTCGCTCGGCAACCTTGCCTGGGGGCGTTCGACCAATCCGGCGACCAAGCCGGTGCCGGGCAAGCGCGTCGGATCGACGATCACGCCGATCATCGTGTTCAAGGATGCGAAGCCTTGGCTGGTCACCGGTACGCCTGGCGGCGGGTACATCATCGCGACGATGGTCCAGATGCTGTCGAACGTGCTCGACCACGGTCTGAACGTGGCGGAAGCGGCCGAACGCCCGCGGATCAACCAGGGCGGCGGTGACGCGCCGCTGGAGCTGGAGGAGGGCTTCTCGCCCGATATCGTGCCGCTGCTGGAGGCCAAGGGGCATAGCGTCCGTCCGTCCAACACGATGGGTAGTACCCAGTCGATCATGGTCGATGGCGACAAATTCCTGGGCGCCGCCGACACGCGTCGCCCGGATGCCGCGGCGGTTGGGGTGCGCTGATCGCTCCCTCTCCCCTTCAGGGAAGAGGGGAAGGTGTCTCACCGAGGACGAAGGCTCGTGGCACTCCCCCTCCCCCAACCTTTCCCCGCAGGCGAGGAGAGGGCTCAAAAGGCTGGAAATGTTGGAAATTCACTGCTTCAACGTCTTCAATCAAAACCAAAAGTGACAACTGAGGACGAATTGACCGCGTTGTCGCAACTTTTGCCTGCCGAGGATCACCCATGAAGACCCTTCTTCTCGCCACCGCCCTGATCCTCCCCGTCGCGGCGCACGCACAGACCGCGCCCCTGCCCGACGCGCAACGCAGCGCGATCGTCGCCGACGTCGACGGTCGCGCGGCGACGCTCGCCAGCACCGCCAAGACGATCTGGGACTTCTCCGAAGTCGGCTATCAGGAAGCCAAAAGTTCGGCGTTGCTCCAGTCGGAACTCAAGAAGGGCGGCTTCACCGTAAAGGCCGGCGTCGCCGACATCCCTACCGCCTTCGTCGCCAGCTTCAGGAACGGCGCCGGCCCGGTGATCGCGATCCTGGCGGAATATGACGCCCTGCCCGGCACCGCGCAGACGACCGACCCGACCCGCAGCCAGATCGCCGGCAAGGCCGCAGGCCATGCGTGCGGCCACAATCTGTTCGGCGCGGCCAGCATCACCGCCGCGCTGGCCATCAAGGACTGGATGATCGCCAACAAGGTGGCGGGCGACCTGCGCGTCTACGGGACCCCGGCCGAGGAAGGCGGATCGGGCAAGGTCTACATGGTCCGTGCCGGCCTGTTCGACGACGTGTCGGCCACGCTCCACTGGCATCCGGGCAGCGCCAACGTCGTCTCGGTCGGCCCCAGCCGCGCCAACATCTCGGGCAAGTTCCGCTTCAAGGGGCTGTCGGCACATGCCTCCGCATCGCCCGAGCGCGGGCGATCGGCGCTCGACGGGATCGAGATCATGAACGTCGCGACGAACATGATGCGCGAACATGTGCCCTCGTCGATCCGCATCCATTACGTCATCACCAACGGCGGCGAAGCGCCCAACGTCGTGCCCGATTTCGCCGAGAGCTATTACTATGTCCGCGACATCGATCCCGCGCTGGTGAAGTCGGTGTGGGCGCGGGTCGTGAAGGCCTCCGAAGGCGCGGCGCTGGCAACCGAGACCAGCGTGACCAACGAGATCACCGGTGGCGTCTATTCGATGCTGGCGAACGAGACGCTGGCGCAGGTCATGGACCGTAATCTGAACGCCGTCGGCGGCGTCGCCTACAGCCCCCAGGAAACCGCCTGGGCGACCGAACTGCAGAAGTCGCTGGAGGTGAAGCGGCCACTGGCGACCGCCGGGCAGGTCCTGCCGCTCAGCCGCGGGGGTGACGGCGGCGGGTCGACCGACGTGTCCGACATCAGCTGGGTGTCGCCGACGATCGGTCTGTCGACCGCGACCTGGGTGCCCGGCACGCCCGCGCACAGCTGGCAGGCGGTCGCCGCGTCGGGCATGACGATCGGCGCGAAAGGCGGCGTGGTTGCCGCCAAGACGCTGGCGCTGACCGCCGCCGAACTCTTCCGCTCGCCCGACACGCTGGCGGCGGCAAAGGCGGAACTGCTGAAGGCGCGCGGACCGGGGTTCAAATACGAAGCGATGCTGGGGAACCGCAAACCGGCGCTCGATTACCGCAAGCCGATGGCGGCGGGGGCGACGACGTCGGAATGATCGCTCGGTGCTCCGGCGAAGGCCGGAGCGCCGGCCGCCGAAGGGCTCTGCGCCAAGGCTCCGGCCTTCGCCGGGGCACGCTTGTCTGCAACCGCTCGGACAGGTTTGAAATGACCCAATCGCTTTCGGCATCTCACGCTCAGAGCAGAACGTCAGAGCTGACTAGCTGACCGGCCCGAGGCAGATGATCGCATTTCACCGCCGTGCCCCGATCACCATGCTGGGCACGGAGCTGACCCGGGATTAAGCGGTGTTGCACACAACCAGCCCGGCACCAGCCGATGCCGACACGACTGATGCCGAGCCGCGCCGCTTCGTCGCAAGAGTAGGCGTATGTCCATCCGGTGTGGGCTGCCAGTTCGGCGTAGGACGTCATCCGTTCCGCCAGCTCCAGAACGTTTCGAAGATCGGTTGCGAGGATTCGTCCTTCTCGTCCGAATTCGAGATGTCCAGCCTCGATGAGAGGAGCGAGGTTCTTCGGCGGGAGGTTGAGGATCTCCTCGGCCTCACACTTCGCGCATTCAACCCTGAACCCGAACTCAGGATGATCCTCACGTCGGAATGACATTTCATCAAACCGAGCAAGGTTCGTGGGTTCTACCCGGATCGTGCGGGCCGTCACCTTGTCTCCCGCCACCCAGAACGGCAGATTTCCCCTCCGCAATTCTCGGAGGATCGCACTCCATGGCTTCTCGCGGCCGCCGATCCGGCGTGCGGCCGTCAGAAGTGGGACTGCCGTGCTTGGCATTTCACCCTTGGAGCGCTTTCGCGAGAGCTGGGTGATGAGCCGGCCGAGAGATTGGGGTGTTACGCATACACCGCCCCGGGCGGCTCTGACGAGTTCGTCCTTTTCCTCATCGAGCAGCTTATCGCAGATCAACTGTTCAATCGCGTAGGTGGGCAGCATGAGTGCGAACGTGAGGCGGCTTAGGACCATGCTGTCCCGATACTTTTTGCCGAAGGTCCTGGCCCTCTCGGGGTTGAACTGGGAGCGCTGACGCTGTTTGCTCGGCAATCGGCGATCCTCGAGGGCTGCGCGGACTGCGGCGAGCTGGCGCGGTCGGAGGTGAGCGACGCTATTCTTCAATTCTAGGCCAGTCATGAAGTCCGCGAGGGGAGCGCTGCGCGAGAAGCTGGAGAACTCGCTAGGCATCGCCGCCTGGACGAGACTCGCCTGGGTTTCGTCCTCCAGCCTGGGGTTGCCAAGCCGCCTGATGATGCCCCGAGCTGCGTGATACCCATCGTAGTCGTTAATCCGATCCGACAGGGTTTCTTTGCTCCAGTCGATG
>DASTEN010000400.1:0-2791 GCA_035709645.1 Sphingomonas sp. | reverse complement strand
TGCGGTGCTGCGCGGGATCAAGGACGACATGTATTTCGGCCAGGTCACGATGGGCCGCGCCTTCGGGCCGCGCTCCGCGCTGACGGCGGACGCCTATGTCACCTATTTCGACAGCGGCCTGGGCGGCGCGCCGAACGTGCTGGGGACCGGTGGCAACGCCAGCTATTCCTACACCTTCGGCCGGCTGGGGGCGATCGCGTCGCTGGGCGTGTTCGCCTTCGACCAGGACAGCGTCGGCTCCGACGTGTCCGGGCAGGCGCTGCTCGGCCTGCGCTACTCCCTCCGCTGATTCCGTTTCGAGCCCGAAGAGAGGCAACGCACGATGTACGAAGAGCATTACGGGCTGACCGGTCGCCCCTTCCAGCTGACCCCGGACCCGCGCTTCTGGTTCGACACCGCCACGCACAGAAAGGCGATGGCGTATCTCGGCTACGGGCTGTCGCAGGGTGAAGGCTTCATCGTCATCACCGGCGATATCGGTGCGGGCAAGACGACGCTGGTCGGTCACCTGACCGACACGATCGACGCCGATCGGCTGAACGTCATCACGATCGTATCGACCCAGATCGTCGCCGACGACCTGCTGCGTACCGTCTGCGCGGGCCTGGGTGTCGATGCCGACGGCATGACCAAGGCCGCGATGCTGGCCAGCATCGAGCGCGGCCTGCACGCGACTGCGCGCGGCGGGCGCCGCACGCTGCTGATCGTCGACGAAGCGCAGGCGCTGCCGGTCGACAGCCTGGAGGAGCTGCGGATGCTCTCCAATTTCCAGGCCGGCGGTCATGCGATGCTGCAGATCTTCCTGCTCGGCCAGCCCGAATTCCGCGACAAGCTGGCGGCCGATGGCCTGGAACAGCTTCGCCAGCGGGTGATCGCGATGCATCACCTGGGGCCGATGGAGGCCGACGAGCTGGAAGCCTATCTGATCCACCGCCTCAGCATCTGCGGATGGACCGGGTCGCCCCGTTTCAAGACCGATGCGCTGGCGACGCTCTACGCGTGGTCGGGCGGCATTCCGCGCCGGATCAACAATCTGGTCAGCCGCGTGCTCCTCTTCGGCGCGATGGAGGGGATCGACACCTTCACCGCCGCGCACGTCCACGCCGTCGCCGACGATCTGGCGGTCGACGGAATGCGCGGCGCCACTCCCGTCGAGCCGATCGCGGTAACCGCGAAGGACCCTGTCGCGATGGAGCAGGAAACGCCTGTCGCGCCGGACGTCGTCGACGAACCGACGCCGGCTCCGCTACCGATCCAGGCCGAAATGCCAGTGGTAGACGCTCCCCTGCCGATCGCCGTCGATGAGCCGGTCGAGCCACGCGTGTCGGAAACGGCCGATCAGGCCGTCGACGCCCCGACCGCGCTGCCCGTCGATCCCGAACCGGTCGCGATGCGTCCGGTCGAGATCAGTACGACGCCGCGCCTGTTCGAACCGGTGACGCTGCGAGGCCGTCGCTCGATCTTGGCCCCGGTCGACGCCGCGCCCGATGCTGCACCCGAACCCGCGCCGCACGTCGCGGCCGTAGAGGCGGTGACCCAGCCTGACGCGATGGTCATGGAATGGCCGCTGCGCGCGTCCGAGCCGGCCGACGAGCCGGACGAAGAGCCGGCCGCCGAGGCACCCCCGACGGCGGCCCCCGTCGCCGACCTCGACCTTGCCCGCCGCCTTGCCGCGATCGACAAGCGGATGGAGGAGCAGGACGAGGCGCTGCGCCGCGTATTGACGCTGATGGTCGACTGGATGGAAGCCGGTCGCGGCGACACCGGCGAACTGCGCGGCAAGCTGGGCTGAATCCTGCCCTCCACCCAGTCGTCATCCCCGCGAAGGCGGGGATCAACTCTGGCTGATCTATCGAAAAGAGTGGGTCGGTCGGCCAGAATATATCCCCGCCTTCGCGGGAATGACGAAACAGTGGACAGTGCCCTGCACTGACGACTTCGTAAGACATCCCCGATAGGGTCCGATCCCATGCAGAACGCCCTGTCCGTCGACGTCGAGGAATGGTTCCAGGTCGGCGCCTTCGAAAACACGATATCCCGCGGCGATTGGGATCGGCTGGAATCGCGGGTCGCCGACAATACCGCGCGCGTGCTCGACCTGTTCGGCGCTGCGGGGGTGAAGGCGACCTTCTTTACGCTCGGCTGGGTGGCGGAACGCCATCCCGCACTGATGCGTCGGATCGTGGCGGAGGGACATGAGCTCGCCAGCCACGGGTATGATCATGCCCGCGTCTTCACCTTCACGCCCGACCAGTTCCGCGCCGATCTGCGGCGCGCGCGCGCCGCGCTGGAAGATGCCGGCGGGGTCGCGGTCACCGGCTATCGCGCGCCGAGCTTTTCGATCGATCCGCGCACGCCCTGGGCCCATCCGATCCTGGCGGAAGAAGGCTATGCCTATTCCTCCAGCGTCGCGCCGATCCGGCACGACCATTACGGCTGGGCCGACTCGCCGATCGCCGCCCATCGCCCGGTCGCCGGCAGCGATTTCGTCGAATTGCCGATCACGATGATCCGCGTCGCCGGGCGCAGCATGACGACGGGCGGTGGCTTCTTCCGCCTGTTGCCCACGTTCCTAACCGATCAGGCGGTATCCCAGATCAACACGCGCGCGGGCCGGCCGGGCGTCTTCTATTTCCATCCGTGGGAGGTCGATCCCGGCCAGCCCCGCGTGGCGAACGCCCCGTTGAAGTCGAAACTGCGTCACTATTCCCGCCTGGGCGCGATGGCCGGCAAGCTCGACCATCTGATCCGCCGTCACGACTGGGGCCGCGTCGACCATATCGTCGCGCGC
>DASTEN010000399.1:0-3765 GCA_035709645.1 Sphingomonas sp. | reverse complement strand
TCCGAATGACCGCGCACACCTTGTGCTTCCGCAGCGAAGCGGGTGCCGCCGGCCGCGACACCCGCGGGTTCATCCGCCAGCACCAGTTCGAAAAGGTCGAACTCGTCACCATCTGCCGCCCGGAGGACAGTGACGCCGAGCATGACCGGATGACGCGGTGCGCCGAGGACATTCTCGAGGCGCTCGACCTGCCGTATCGCCGCATGCTGCTGTGCACCGGCGACATGGGCTTCGGCGCTCGCCGCACCTTCGACCTGGAGGTCTGGCTGCCGGGACAGAATGCCTATCGCGAGATTTCAAGCTGCTCGACCACCGGGGACTTCCAGGCGCGCCGGATGAACGCGCGCTATCGTCCTGCGGGGGAAAAGGGCACGCGGTTCGTGCATACGCTGAACGGGTCGGGCCTGGCGGTCGGTCGGACGCTGGTCGCGGTGATGGAGAACTACCAGCAGGCGGACGGCAGCGTCGCGGTGCCCGCGGTCCTGCAGCCATACATGGGCGGACTGACGATGCTGGAGCCAAAATAACCGTTCGCCCTGAGCCTGTCGAAGGGCTGTTCTTCGATACCCACGCTGGTCGCTTACGGCACTCAGAACGGTGCTTCGACAAACCCAGCACGAACGAATCAGGTGCTCTATGCGCATCCTTCTCACCAACGACGACGGCATCCACGCGCGTGGTCTGTCGATCCTCGAGCGCCTCGCCCGCACGCTGTCGGACGACGTCACCGTCGTCGCCCCTGCGGAGGAACAGTCCGGCAAGGGCCGCTCGCTGACGCTGACCGAACCGGTCCGCTTGCGCAGTTTCGGCGACCAGCGATGGGCGGTCACCGGCACGCCGACCGACGCCGTCATGATGGCGCTCGCCGAGATCATGAAGGACGCGCCGCCCGACCTGATCCTGTCGGGGATCAACCGGGGGGCCAATCTGGGCGAGGACGTCAGCTATTCGGGCACGGTGTCCGCCGCGATGGAAGGCGCGCTGGCCGGCATCCGGTCGATCGCGCTCAGCCAGCGATACGCGACGCCGGCACCCGGCGAACGCGTCAGCTTCGACGCGGCGGAGGCATGGTTCGATCGCACCGTCCGCCCGCTGATCGGTATGGATTGGGCCCCGCGGACCCTGGTCAACATCAATTTCCCGCCCGTCCCCGCCGATCGGGTGGCGGGCGTGAAGACCGTCGCGCAGGGCTTGCGCGACTATGGCCGGCTGAAACTCGACAGGCGGACCGATCCGCGCGGCTTCCCCTATTACTGGTTCGGTCTGGGCAGCGTGCCCTTCTCCCCCGTCATCGACACCGACCTCGAAGCGATCGAGGCGGGATATGTCACGGTCACCCCGCTTCACCTCGACATGACGCATCGTGAGTCGCTAGCAAGGGTATCGGCGGTCTACGGGGACTGATGGGGGAACGGGGATGCGCGCAAGGCTGATGATGGCGACGGCCGGGGCGACCGTGCTGGCGGGATGCATCCCGAGCATGGAAGGCCCGCGCTACGACCAGCCGCTGCCGCCCGAGCGTGCCGAGGCGCGCCCGACCCCGCCCCGCCAGACCGACTACGTCCGCGAGACGCTGGCCGATGGCGTCGTTGCCCCCGCTGCGCCGCCGCCGGCGTGGAAGGCTCGGCCGGTCACCCCGGATGCGCGCACCATCGCTGCTGCGACCTATCTGGTCCGTCCCGGCGAATCGCTGCGCGCGATCGCCGAGCGCACCGGGGCGGGTTCGGAAGCGATCGCGCGCGCCAATGGGTTGGCACCGCCCTTCACCATCCAGGCCGGCCAGCGGCTGACCATCCCCGGGGGGCGCTATCACCTGGTCCGGGCCGGCGAGACGGGCATCGCCATCGCCCGTGCCTACGGCGTCGACTGGAGCCGGATCGTCACGGACAACCAGTTGGCCGAACCCTATATCCTGCGCGTCGGCCAGCGCGTGCTGATCCCCGGCGGCAGCCCGGCCGAACGCCCGGTGACGGCCGCCGAGCGCGCCGCCGCCTTCCGCCTGGACGTCGACGATCTGGTGACCGGCAGCGAACCCGCCATCGCCAGCAACCAGCGCCCGGTCCGCCCGACGACCACCCCCGGTCGCCCGGTCCCAACGGTCGCGCAGGTCGTCGCCCCCGTCGCGGCGCCCGGCCGCTTCGTCTGGCCGGTGCGCGGCCAGATCGTCAGTCGCTTCGGCCCCGGCCAGTCGGGCGAGCGCAACAACGGCATCAAGATCGCGGTACCGATCGGCACCCCCGTGCTGGCGGCGGCCGACGGCGTCGTCGCCTATGCCGGCAGCGACGTCGCAGCGTTCGGCGGGCTGGTAATCCTGAAACACGGCAGTGGCCTGACCACAGTCTATGGACACGCCAGCCAGCTGCTGGTGACGCGCGGCCAGGCGGTGAAGAAGGGCCAGCGGATCGCGCTCAGCGGCAATACAGGCTTTGCCGATCGACCCGAACTGCATTTCGAGGTCCGCAACGGCCGAACGCCGGTCAACCCGTCGAGCTATCTTCCGTCGTCGTGATCGTGCGCCGCTTGCCCTTTTTGCCAAGCGCCGTCGATCGGCCGGGCTGCGGGTGCGCGGCGTGAACCGCCCGGCCCTGCCCGGCACGCTCCAGCGCAAGTCGCAGCTGCCGATCTGGCTGTCGATCGGCTGGCGGGTCGCAGCCGTACTGGGGCTGGTCGGGCTGGCGATCGCGGTTCACTGGTTCGACCGCGAAGGGCTCCGCGACAATTACGACGGAAGGGTCAGCTTCCTCGACGTCCTGTATTTCACGATGATTTCGATCACGACGACCGGCTATGGCGACATCGCGCCGGTCAGCGATCGCGCCCGGCTGTTCGATGCGTTGATCGTCACGCCGATCCGCGTTTTCGTGGTTCTGCTGTTCATCGGAACCGCCTACGACTTCGTATTGAAGCGCACCTGGGACAAATGGCGCATGGCCTTGCTGCAACGCACTCTGACCGGACATATCGTCATTGCCGGCTATGGCCACACCGGCGCGGAGGCGGTCGCCGAGCTGATTGCGCGCGGCGAAGCCCCGTATCGGATCGTCGTCGTCGATCCTGACGAGGATCGCATTGCCGAGGCCAAGGCACTTGGCTGCCTGGTCCTGCAGGGCGATGCGACGCGCGACCAGACCCTGTCCGACATCCATCTGCCCAGCGCCCGGCTGGTGATCGTCACCGCCGGCCGCGACGATACCTCCGTCCTGATCACGCTCAGCGCACGGCACGTGGCCCCCGATGTGCCGATCAGCACCGTCGTCCGCAACGAAGACAATGAACTGCCCGCCCGCGCGGCGGGCGCGACGACGGTCATCAACCCCGTCAGCTTCGCCGGATTGCTGCTGGCGACGTCGTGTCGCGGCGGACGGGTGACCGAATATCTGACCGATCTCGCCTCCATCCACGGCAAGGTCGCGCTCCGCGAACGCGCGGTGACCGCAGCGGAGGTGGGCCAGCCGCTGTCGGGCCTGTCGACGGGCACCGGTCTGCGCGTGTACCGCGACGGCACGTCGTTCGGCCGACACCAGGGCGAGGCAAATGCGCTGCGTGCCGGCGATACCATCGTCGAAATCGTTGCGACCTGACGCGGGAAGGCGCCGTCCACATGATCGATCGTATCGCACCGCCGCTGATGCTGGTGATGTCCAACGTCTTCATGACGTTCGCCTGGTACGGACACCTCAAGCACAAGTCGGCGCCGCTCTGGACGGCGATCGCCGTCAGCTGGGGGATCGCCTTCTTCGAATATTGCCTGGCGGTCCCGGCCAA
>DASTEN010000398.1:0-5469 GCA_035709645.1 Sphingomonas sp. | reverse complement strand
GAGGGGCGCGGGTTCGAGATCGCGCAAGGGCGCCTGGGGCCCGGGCGCATCCATCACTGCATGCGCACGATCGGCGTGGCGGAAACCGCGATCGAGGCGATGGCGAAGCGCCTGCTGAACCGCGTCGCGTTCGGCAAGCGCATCGCCGACCAGAGCGTGTGGGAACAGCGCATCGCGCGTGCGCGGATCGATATCGAGATGACCCGCCTGCTGTGCCTGAAGGCGGCCGACATGATGGACAAGGCGGGCAACAAGTCCGCTCAGCTCGAAATCGCGATGGTCAAGGTTCAGGCGCCGACGATGGCGCTGACGATTCTCGACGACGCGATCCAGGCCCATGGCGGTGCCGGGGTGTCGGGCGACTTCCATCTGGCGCACGACTGGGCGCATGTCCGCACGTTGCGCTTCGCCGATGGTCCGGACGAGGTGCACAACCGTGCGATCGCCCGCAACGAATTCGGCAAGTGGGGCGAATGGAAGGCGGACCTCGCGTCCAGCGGCGACATCGGCGTATCGCGATGACCCCGGACGAGGCGCCCCAAACGACAGCGGTCGCCGACAAGGACCGCCTCGACGACGCGACGCTGACCGCGTGGATGCAGGCGCATGTCACGGGGTTCGAAGGGCCGCTGACGTACACCAAGTTCGCCGGCGGCCAATCGAACCCGACCTATCTGATCGAGGCGACGTCGGGGCGGTACGTATTGCGCCGCAAGCCGTTCGGTCCGTTGCTCCCCTCGGCGCATGCGGTCGACCGCGAATACCGGCTGATTGCTGGGTTGCACCCGACCGGCTTTCCGGTCGCCAAACCGTACGGCCTGTGCACCGATGAGAGCGTGATCGGCGCGCAATTCTACGTGATGGGCTTCGCCGACGGGCGCAACCTGTGGGATGGGACGCTGCCCGGCTATGCGCCTGCGGAGCGTACCGCGGTCTATGAGGCGATGTGCGACACGCTCGCCGACCTGCACGCGACGAATTACGTCGCGGCAGGGCTGGAGGATTACGGCAAACCCGGCAATTACTTCGAACGCCAGGTCGCGCGCTGGACGAAGCAGTATCGCGCGTCCGAAACCGAAGTGATGCCCGAGGTCGACCGGCTGATCGCATGGCTGCCCGCGACGCTGCCGCCGCAGACCGCGACCAGTATCGTCCATGGCGACTACCGGATCGACAACATGATCTTCGCGCGCGATGCCCCACGGGTGATCGCGGTGCTGGACTGGGAGCTGTCGACACTCGGCGATCCGCTCGCCGACTTCAGCTATTTCCTGATGAGCTGGGTAACCCAGCCCGAGGGGCGATCGGGGGTCATGGGTCGTACCGGGCCGGACACCGGCATCCCGCCGATCGAGGCGATGGTCGAACGCTATTGCGCGCGTACCGGCCGCGACGGCGTGCCCGATCTCAACTGGTATTTCGCCTATAACCTGTTTCGTCTGACCGGCATCGTCCAGGGCATCAAGAAGCGGATCGTCGACGGCACGGCGTCGAGCGCGCAGGCGGAAGCGTCGGCGGCGCAGGTGTATCGCCTGGCCGGCGCGGCCTGGGATTTCGCGAAGAAGGCGGGGGCGGAATAGCCTTTCGTCAACCCGGCGCAGGCCGAAGTCCACCGGGCCATCCGGGAAGAACAAGGGGCGAGAGGGCTTCCGATGTCGCGTAGTGGATCCCGGCCTTCGCCGGGGTGACCAAGGAGAGAGTGATGCGCTTTCACGGCAAATCGATCATCGTCACCGGCGCGGGCTCGGGCATAGGCCGTGCCGCCGCGATCCAATTCGCCCGTGAAGGTGGCCGGGTCATCTGCGCCGATCTGAGTGAAGGCGCCGATGCGACCGCCGCTGCGATCGGCGAAGCCGCGACCGCGCTTCGCATGGATGCGGGGCGCGAACAGGACGTCATCGGCGCGGTCGATCTGGCGATGGAGCGGCACGGCCGGTTGGACGTCATGTTCGCCAACGCCGGCATATCGGGCGGGCTGGCCAACATCTTCGATACGTCGGTCGACCTCATCACCGACGTGCTGCGGATCAACGTGATCGGCCCGTTCCTGGCGTTGAAGCACGCCGCACCGCGCATCGTCGAGGGCGGGGGCGGCGCGATCATCCTGACCGCCAGTGTCGCCGGCCTTCGATCGGGCGCCGGATCGCCCGCCTATTCGGCATCGAAGGCGGGCGTCATCAGCCTGGCGCAGGTCGGCGCACAGCAGCTGGCTGGATCGAACGTGCGGGTGAATGCCGTATGTCCGGGATTGACCGAAACGGGGATGACCCAATTCATATTCGACAGTGCGCGAGCGGCGGGGAAGGGCGATCGGCTGGGGCAGCTCAACCCCTTGCGCCGGGGCGCAGAGCCCGAGGAACTGGCCGAAGTCGTAGCCTTCCTCGCCTCCGACGCGGCAAGCTACATCAACGGCCAGGCGATCGTCGTCGACGGCGGCCTGTCGTCGAGCCATCCGTTCAACAGGCAGGAATTCGGCAAGACCGCGACCTGACGCGAAAATTCGTCTTGAGCCCGTCACATCGGCGGCGCAGGATCACGTGATGCCGACCGTCATCATGCTTGCCGCCGCCGTTTCCCAGATCGGATCGGTGCCGATTGCACCACCGGCGCCACCGATCCTATCGACCGCCATCGCGTCGCAACCGGCATTGTTCGATTTCGCTCCCGGCCGCGTGACATGCGATGGCGGAACTCCGGTCGCCGTGTCGCTGATCACGCCGACGCCGAGCGCGGGCCTGATCCCCACAGGACGCACCGTCGGTCCTTACGAATTTACCTTCAGCATTGCAGCGGATGGTCGGGTGTACCGGATCGCTCTGGCGCCGAGCGGACCGCGCGGCTGGTACATCGATACGCCGGACCTGCAACCGGCGCTGGCGGCGTCGCGGTTCGCGCCCGGCTCCCCGCAGGCTAGCTGCCGCATCCGGTACGACGTCGTGACGCAACCGATCGTGACGGCACCAGTCGGTGTCATCCATCGATATCTGTTCCTGCCGCATCCGACCGTGTCTTTCGAGCGAGAGATCAGCCGGCGATCCGTCAACCCGAACGGCGATTGCTTCACCGGCAAATTCCCGACGCCACTGGTGCAGGGCAATGCCGATCTGGATGCTATTCCGCCGACGCCGGGCGCTGTGTCGATGACCGTGGTCGGCTTCGACATCGACCGGTCAGGCAAACCCCGCAACATCGCAACCGTGACGAGCAATGGCGACGCGCGACTGGACGCCGCGTTGCGTGCCGCCACGGCCAAGTCGCGTTTCAAGAAGGGCGCGCCGCGCATCGGATGTTACCGTCCGTTCTCGCGACGGTCGCCGCCGCCAGTTCCCGCCCCGGAGTCGCCGGAGCTTGCCGGCTTCGTCCGGTCCAATAGCGGCTGCCCGCCTGAACATGCGAAATGGGCCTATCTGCCCAAGTTGAACTACCCCGATGGATTCCGCCGCCGCGGGATCGAGGGGTGGGCGGTCGTCCGATACGACGTCGCACCGTGGGGACAGGTTGCCAACGTCAGCGTCGTCACTAGCGAACCGGCCGCGGCGTTCGGCGAACAGGCGCGCCAGATCATTTCGTCGGCACGCCGTGCGCCCTCTGCCACAGGAGCGTCGGGCTGCGTCGAACGCGTGAGGTTCAAGATGCCGATGCGCGATGGCGCTACACCTGGCGTGCCAGCCACGGCACCCGACGCGGTCGACTGACCGGTGCTTTAGCCGCGAACGCGGATCAGACCTTCCTGCGCGGTGCTGGCGACGAGCCGTCCGTCGCGCGAGAAAATCCGCCCGCGATTGAACCCGCGGCCGTGGCCCGACCACGGACTGTCGGTGGTGTAGAGCAGCCAGTCGTCGGCGCGGAACGGTTCGTGCAGCCACACTGCGTGGTCCAGGCTGGCAGTCTGCATCTTGCCGCTCAACCAGCTCTTGCCGTGCGGCAGCATCGCGGTGCCGAGCAGCGCCATGTCGGACGCGTAGCTCAGGATCGCGCGGTGCAGTGCCGGATCGTCGGGCAGGGGGGCGGTGGCGCGGAACCAGGCATGCCACACCGGCGGGGCGGGTTCCGGGCGGATCAGCGATCGCGGCGTGACCGGGCGCATCTCGATCGGGCGCGCACGCAGGAAGAAGGGGCGCATCTTTTCCGGGATTTCGTCGATATGCTCGCGGCGCAGATCGGTTTCCGATCGCAGCGCTTGCGGAGGCGGCACGTCGGGCATGGCGTCGCTGTGGTGCAGTCCGTTCTCGGCGCGCTGGAAGGACGCCGCCATGTTCAGGATCGGCTGCCCCCTCTGCATCGCGATCACGCGCCGCGTGGCAAAGCTGCCGCCGTCGAAGTCGCGGACGACGCGGTAGATGATCGGAAAATTCTCGTCGCCGGGCCGCATGAAATAGGCGTGAAGCGAATGCGCGGCCTTATCCTCGACGCTGCGCTGCGCGGCTTGGAGCGCCTGGGCGATCACCTGCCCACCGAACACGCGCCCGACGCCGCCGGGCTGGCGCGACCCGCGGTAGAGGTCGGTGTCGATCGTCTCGACGTCGAGCAGCGTGACCAGTTGAGCGACGAGCGCGTCCGGGGTTTCGGCGCGGGGCGGGGGTGATTCGGTGGTCATGGCGTTTCCCTAGCCGTGCTCCCGCGCAGGCGGGAGCCCAGGGTTATCGACGGTCATCGCCCGCGGCCCCATGCTCCCGCCTGCGCAGGAGCACGGGCGGCAATCAATATCCCCCCACCTTCGCCAGCGCATCGGCGTGGAAGTTGGTATCCCCGAACATCTCGGCCAACACCCGCGCGCGCTTCATGTAGAAGCCGATATCATATTCGTCGGTCATGCCGATGCCGCCGTGCATCTGAATGCCCTCCTGCACGGCCAGCGTGGTCGCCAGACCTGTCATCGCCTTGGCGACCGATACCGCGCCCGTCGCACGATCGTCGCCGGCATCGAGCAATTGCTGGGCCTTGAGCGTCGCGGCGCGCGCGACCTCCATTTCCGAATACAGGTGCGCGGCGCGGTGCTGAAGCGCCTGGAAGCTGCCGATCGTCGTGCCGAACTGTTTGCGCTCCTTCAGATAGCCGACGGTCATGTCCATCGCGCCGCCGCCGACGCCGATCATCTCGGCGGCAGCCCCGGTGCGGCCGGCCGCCAGCAAGCGGCGCAGGTTGGCGGCACCGCCATCGACCTCGCCGATCACAGCATCGGCATCGACCTCGACCCCGTCGAACTCCATGCGCGCGGCGATGCTGCTGTCGGCCAGACGCTCGGGCGCGACATTCAGCTTCGCCGCATCGCGGGACACCGCGAACAGCGTGATGCCATCGTCCTCGTCCGCCGCACCGGCGGTTCGGGCGGCGACGATCAGCAGGTCGGCGACATGACCGTGCGTTACGAACTGCTTCCTGCCCGTCAGGCGGAAACCGTTGCCGGCGCGTTCCGCCTGCATGGCGATGGTCGCGCGATGCTTCGGCCCTTCGTCGATCGCAAGCGCC
>DASTEN010000397.1:0-12349 GCA_035709645.1 Sphingomonas sp. | reverse complement strand
GCGATGATGCGGAGATGCGGCTAAAGCGTAACGTGAATTACGATCTGATCAGCGTTGGTTTATCACGCCAACCTGCGTAGTCCTTTAGGGGCAGGACTCGTTGATCACCGCCAGAAGATGACGGTCGAAGAGAAGGAGGCGGTTGGCTGCGGTCGTATCTGATCGCGACGCGGCCAACTCTTGAGGGGGCGCAATCCACCCCCGAAAATCAGCCGCTAATACCAGGGAAACCCGCAGGAGAGCTGGATTTCAGGCATTGGTCGTCGCAGATCCTGCCACGGGATTTCACGATATCCCACCCGTTTGCGGGCCACGAAATGGGGGCCGCGAACCGTTGAGATTCGGTGGCCCCTATGCTCACGGCAATCGCGATTCACGCACGCAAACCGGCGGCCAAGCCGTACAAGGTGGCCCACGGCTTGGCTGACAGCGGCTGTCCTACCGGCGCACGGTGCGCCAAGCAGAAACGACGACCAGACGGCGATCGCCTATGGCTTTGACTCGTTGCGTGGCGCCGGCGCGCTCTCGAACGCCTGTTCGCGATTCACTATAGAATTTTCCGCAAACCAAACGCCACCGACCGACCGACCGGGTTGAGATAGGCCCCCTGATAGATGAATGGCGTCGCGCCCAGGCCGTCGCGCACGCTCTGCCGGGTGTCGAAGATGTTGTTAACGCCGAACGTCGCGCGCACCCCTTTGAGCCAGGACGGCGCCTTCGTTCGTCCCAGATAGTCGGCGACGTTGGCGAAAAGCGCCAGATCGACCGTCGCCAGACTGCCGAATTCCAGGTCGCCGGCTGGCGTGCCCGAGCCACGGATCGACGTACCGCTTTGCCATCTCGCGGTAACGCGCGCGCCGATGCCGCGCTTGAAGGCGCCTGCTTGGACCTCGATCTCATGCCGGGGACGCCCGCCCCGCGCGTCCAGTGCGCTGCCGTCGAGCAGATCGAGAATCGGGCCGCCCGGACGCAGCAACACGCCGTCCTCCAGTCGCCAACTATGTTGCAGGGACAGCATCAGCCGGCTGGTGAGATTCTCGAACCGCCGGGCGGCGGGGCTGCCAGCCTCGACCTGTTGGATGCGCGCTCCGGGCGGCAGACGACGCTTGACGTCGTCGATACTCGAGAACATCCGGACGTTGGCGTTCTGGACACCGGGCGGCAGCGGGCCGAGCGGTTTCATGAAGCTCAGGCCCCAGCGGATCTGTTGCTGGTTCGATCGTGCGAAATTGATCGGTGTCGCATCGATCCGGCGCAGGCGGCCGGTCGTGTCGCGCGTGAAGCGGTCCGGGAACGCATCCTCGACCTGCGGCGACGCCAGGGGGAAGGTGGCGATCGGATCGTCGATTCGCGTGTGGATATAATCCAGCGTCAGCATCAGATCGGTCTTGGCCAACGGCTTGAATGTCGCGCTCGCGCTGAAGACGTGGCGATCATCGGCTCGAAGCCCCGGATTGCCGCCGAAGCTGCGCGTTACGTCGACCGTCTCTCCGCGGCGCGCGTCGAAGGTGCGAACGTTCGGTACGATCATCAACGGGGCGCCAAGCTGTTCTATGGTCGGCGCCGATTGCGTGTCACTCACCGAAGCAAGCAGCGACAATGCGGGTAGGGGCGACCAGTGGACCCCGTATCCGAAGGTCCACAGCGTGCCGACGTCCGACAGGCGTTCCACGGCAATATTGGCGTTGGCCGACAGCGTGCCGACCGACGCAAGCGAGCGGGTGGCGGCACCGACGATCGGAAGGTCGACATTGGCCTGGAAGCTGGCGATGTCCCGTCCCAGTTGTCCGGTCCGCGTTTCGCCGCCCAGTTGCGAGCGGCTGCGCGCGTCGCGGGTGGTGATGCCCGATCGCAGGCTGAGCGATGCGGTCCCGGCCGGCAGGGTGAAGGGCGACCCGCTGATCAGCAGGTCGGCGTTGGCATCCACGGTCGCAAAGCGCGCAATGTTGCGCGGTGCGATGGCCAGACCGGTATCTGTCGTGCTGTCGCTCACGGTACGGTCGAGATTGCCGGTCATAGTCCATTGCCACTGGCGCAGCCGCCCGCCGACCGTGGTACCGAAATGAAGCGTCGCACTATCGACGTCGCGCCGAAGCCCGCCGTCCGCACCCAGACCGACCAGAGCCTTGGTCTTGCTCGTCTCGACCCGCCCATTCAGGGTCGCGGCCACGTCGGTGATCGGCGTACCCGCGATCGTCCCGTTCAGGGTGAAGCGGTTGGTCGTCGGCAACAGCGTGCGATAGTCACCGAGCGCCGGGGCACCGGTCGGCTGCCTTATATCGCGTTCGCTTTCTATCAGGGCGCTCGATCGGCTGGCGTCGGCGTCGATCATCGTCCGCGTGTCGCCCCGGATGCGCAGATAGCTGGCGCCGCCGCCGATCGTCGACTGGCCGCCCGCGGTCGGAGCGGCGAGGGTCGCCTGGACGATCCGCGATGCGAAGCGTTCGAAGGCGACGACGTTCACCACCTTGCGATCCGCCGGATAGCCGTACTTCAGCGCGACCTCTTCGGGCAGGATTTCGGTCCGCTCGATCGCTTCGGTGGGAAGCCGGGCGATCTCGGCAAAACTCGATACGCGGCGGCCGTTCAGTAGGACGATCGGGTCGGCAGCGGCGTCGCCACGCCCGCTCGCCACCTGCGCGCCCAGCGACTGGATCAATTCGGATACGGTCGCGGCGCCGTAGGACCGGATGTCGATCGCCGACAGCGTGCGTTCGGGCGGTATATCGCCGATGACCGATCCGCGCGGCCGCCGCCCGGTGACGACGACATCGCCAGGCGCAGTCGCGGATGCGGCACGCGCGGGTGGCGGCATGTCCTTGAATTGCTCACGCAATTTCTGCTGCACGTCCTCAGGCAGTGGTTGTCCGTCGGGTCCGCGAAATTGCAGGGCGGTCGGTGGGGTCGGCGCGGCTGGCGGGGGCGTGACCTGTGCCGCGGCGAGCAGACCGATGCCGATCATCGTCGTCATCGCGTCACGAGGTCCGCTGCGCAGCGAACGGCAGGGTCGCGTGCCCGGCGATGTCGAGATCCCCCGTCAGCGTCGTTCCGCCGGCGTCGAGCACAAGAATGAAGGTCAGCCGGGGTTCGGACTTCAGGCTGAATGTTGCGCAGCCGCCGGTCACGGACACGCCGTCCAGCGGGCGCCAGACCTGTGCCTTCGACGATTGGTAGCGTCCGGACCAGCCCGACGCGTCGCGGGTCAGCTCGAACGTCCAGTCGGCCCCCGCAAATGCACCGGCCCAGCGCCCGGCGACACGGTCGGCGGGCTGTGCCGATGCGCAAGCCGGTGCCGGCACGGCGGCGACGGGCGACATCACGGTCAGAAGGATGGTCGCGATCATAAACGGTCTCCAAAACCCAAGCAGGCTTCAGAACAGCAGGGCGAGGTAACGGGACGATGGCGTTATGGTGACGGCGCGCGATACGAAGATGCTACAAAGCCGTGCTAGGCCCCGATGTGATGCACACCGCTGCCATGTCCCAAGACCGGATCGTCGTGGTGGACGACGACACCAGCATCCGCGATGCACTGGCCGAATATCTCGGTGACCACGGTTATGCGGTTCGCACGGCGAGCGGGGCTGCCGAATGCGATCGTTTGTTGCTCGATGCGCCTGCCGACCTGTTGGTGATCGACGTGATGATGCCGGGGGAGGACGGGCTGTCGCTGTGCCGCCGTCTGGCCCCGGGCGGAACGCCGATCCTGATGCTGAGCGCACTCGACGGGGTGACCGACCGGGTCGTCGGGCTGGAAGTGGGGGCGTGGGATTATCTGGCCAAGCCGTTCGAGCCGCGCGAACTGCTGGCGCGTGTGCGCGCCCTGCTGCGCCGACCCCGCGTGGAGATGTCGGCGGTCAAGTGCGATGCCGTCGTCTTTGCCGGCTGGTGGTTCAGTTCCGAAGAACGCCGCCTGCGCGATCCGCAGGGTCGGCCGCTGATGCTGAGTGAAGGCGAGCACGCGCTGTTGGCCGCCTTCGTGCGTCGCCCCGGTCGGGTGCTCAGCCGCGACACCTTGCTCGACATTGCGCGGGGGCTCGACGCGGCATCCTATGATCGGGCGATCGACATTGCGATCAGCCGGCTGCGGCGCAAAATGGCGGATGGCGACGCGGCGCCGCTGATCGAAACCGTACGCGGCGCCGGCTATCGCTTCCTACCCGCGGTTCGGCCGGCGTGATGCGTGCCTTCTGGCGGCGGCCGAGCGCCCTGACCGCAATCGGCGGGTTCAGCGTGGCGATCGCCGTGCTCAGCGTTGCGATCACCGCCAGCATCGTCCTGCTGATGCCCGATCCGCCGGCGGTGCGAATGACCGTTGCCGAAGCCGTCGCGGCGTTGCGCGGGACGAATGCCGGCCTTGCCCGCACGATCGGTGAGCCGCCGGAAGGATCGCCGGCGGCGCTGCTCCAGCCGATCTTGGCGCGCGCGATCGGACGACCGATCACGGCAGTGCGGGTCGTCTGGCTCGATCGCGGCGCGCGTCCGGTTCGCAGCGACGGCGTCGTCGTCTTTACGGCGCGCGGCAAGGGTGATGCCGCAGCCCGCAAGATGCTGTGGCCGGGAGGTACGCCGCCCGGCGGATCGGTCGTAATTCGTCGCCAGGGCGTCCTGCCCTTGCGCATCGTCCCACGAGGCATGAACGAATCGCTGATCGGCACTGTCTTGCTCAAGCTGCCGCAACCGGCGTTCGCTGCCAGTGTGCGTCTGGCGGACGGGCGCTGGTTGACGGTGGCCCCGCGATCGCCGGCCTTTGGCGGATGGCGGTTGAAAGTGCTGATTGCTCTGTTCGCCAGCCTTGCCGTCCTGGCTCCGCTCGTCTGGTTGTTCGCCAGACGATTGACCCGACCGTTTCGCGCGCTGGCGTCCGCTATCGACAATGGCCGCGATCCCCCGCAGTCGCAGGGACCGCGCGAGTTGCAGGATGCCGCGCGCGCCATCCTGCATCTGCGCGCGCGCCTGTCCGCCGAAACCGATGAACGGATGCGGATGCTGACCGCCGTCGCGCATGATCTGCGCACCCCGCTGACCAGTCTGAAGCTGCGGATCGAAGCAGTGGCGGAGCCACAACGCGCGAAAATGGCCGCCGACGCCGATCGCATGGGCGCGATGATCGCCGATGTCCTCGATTATGCCCGCACCGCCAACGCCCCGCGCCACCCCGTCCACGTCCGCGCGATGGTTGCCGAGATCGTCGCGGACACGCCGAATATGTCGCTCGTGGACGGTCCTGACGTCACGGCCGTCGTGGTCGAGCCGGCCTTCCGCCGTGCGGTGGAGAACCTCGTCCGTAACGCCGATGATTACGCAGGCGGTGGTCGGGTCGAGATCGCGAGCGAGAACCACGCCGCCATCGTCCGCGTGATCGACGCCGGCCCCGGCATCCCGCCCGACGACCGCGTCAGATTGTTTCGACCCTTCGAACGTGGCGACGCGTCGCGCAATCGAGACACCGGCGGCGTGGGACTGGGACTCAGTATCGTCCAGACATTCGCGGACCTGCATGGTGGAACGGTGTCGTTGGACGAAGCCGCTGGCGGCGGCACGATCGCGACGTTGGTGGTTCCTGCGCAGGTCAAATAGAGACGGTTTGCCAAGAATCGAACTGTCACGCTGACATGAATGGGTTCCTGATTGCGGGCGGCCGGAAGCGGCGACGAACTGCTCAACGAGACGCTGTTCTTCACCATCGGTCAGGCCCGCTCGATCCTGGCGCGCTGGGTCGACGACTACAACACCGAGCGGCCGCACTCGTCGCTCGGCTACGCTACACCGGCCGCATTCGCAGCCGGGCTCGAAGAGCAACGGGCGGGGTTAACCCCGCCCGTTGCTTCACCCGCGCTCATGCGCGACAATACCGGTCGGTCTCTGGTCGCAGCTGGATGAAAGATCGGGGTCACGTCAGATTCCCCACATAGCGAAAATCGAGCCGCGCCACTCACATCAGAGAGTCCCGAACCCGGTCATTGCGCTGAGTCACGGACAAGGCGCCAGCCACCCCGACGGATCGCCTCAACCTTAGCCAGCACCTGTGCGGTTGTCGGATTCGATGCGATGTTAATGCTCTCTTCGGGATCGCCGTCCAGATCGTAGAGTTCCCGTGCAGCGGTCTTGCCGGGCCTGTCCAGCCAGGCGGTATAGCGGTATCGTGTCGTACGCACCGTTCGTCCCGAGAGCCGCCCCACAGCGTTGTCGCCGGTGCCGCGATCATATTGCGCGAAGGCGGCCGACTTCCAGCGCCGCGACGGATCGGCGAACAGCGGTCGCTTCGAGAGCCCCTCCAGTGTGGTGGGCGGCGTTAGCCCGGCGAGTTCTGCCAACGTGGGGTAGATGTCGGTCGCCTCGACCAGCGCCCTCGTTCGCGTGCCAGCTCGCGTGACGCCGGGTGCGCGAATGATGAGTGGCGTTCGAATGTCGATCTCGGCATTGCTATGCTTTGCCCAGGCGCCGTGGTCGCTCAGCTTGAAGCCGTGATCGCCCCACAATAGGACGATAGTATTGCGGTCAAGCTTCAACCGCTTGGAGTTCGCCCAGTAGATCGCCGACCAGGCTATCGGCGTAACTGATCGCAGCGAGATACCCGCGGCGCAGTTCTACTGCCTTATCGATAGGCACATTGGGTTGGAAGTGTGTCAGATCAGAGTATGCCCATAGTTCCCAGGACACGAGCGCCCACGGCGGCGCGCCGCGTTGCCCGCCTGGGTTGATCGGGGCTGGCACCGTCCGGTTCGCATAGCGCGCCCAGTCCTGCGGCGGCGCCACGAAGGGCAGGTGCGGACGGTGAATGCCAACCATCATCATAAACGGGTTCCCGGCAATCGCCAGCGCCGGCATCGCCTTCACCGCCATATCGACGCGCATCGTGTCCCGCAGGGCGGCGCGATCCGGTAGGAACCGTACTGCCACTTTGGGTGTACGAAGCGCTCGTTCGGCGGCACGAAATTCGGGGGAGTTTTCGTTGGCCCGCACGCTCCACCCGTCCGGGTCGTCGCTGCGTGGTGATAGACCTTGCCGAAGCTCAACGTGGTGTAGCCCGCGCGACGAAAAAGTTGAGGCAGCGTGACTGCGTCGGGTACGGCCTTCGACATCGGCTTATCAAGTGCGGTAACACCCGTCGTGTCGGGGCGTAGGCCCGTTAGCAGCGTCGCGCGCGATGGCGCACACAGCGCTTGCTGGGTGTAGGCGTGGTCGACACCATACCCGATCGCGCAAGGCCGTCCATGTTGGGCGTATGCGCGGTGCGGTTGCCATAGGCGCCCAGGTCCGGCCGCAGGTCATCGACCATGATGACAAGGATGTTGGGTCGGAGTGAAGTCGGGCTTTGTGATGTGGCTTTAGCTCTGCTGGCCGACCCGTCCCCGCCGCCGGTAGCGAAGAGTGCCGTAGCCACTGCGGTGTAAACGCCCGGTCTTAGCAGCCCGCTCTCCATAGCCCGTCCTCGTTTTTGTCAGTGGGCTAAGAATGTCTGTTGTTGTCACGGCCTTGCGTATCGTGAATCATCGCGGTCCAGCATCAGCCGGTTCGTCGGACAAGGTGATTACCGTCCCGCGTCTCCGACTGCCGCGCGCACGACACAGCGAAAGCCGATGTGTGTCGTCGATGTGTCCATCATTTCGGGATGGCGGGCGGCGGGGCGGTAGCGTTGGCAATAATTGGCGGCGCACAGATGTGAGCCTCCCTTAAGGACTTTTCGGCCGATCCGGATATTCGGCTGTGCGGTGTCGTAGCTTTGAAATTGTTTGGCGCCCCGGGGGTTGACGACGGTGCAGCATTGCCGTGCCGGGGTCAGAACGGATGCATCTGCATACCAGTCTTGCGTCCATTCCCAGACGTTGCCGATCAGGTCATAAACACCGTACGGATTTGCCGGAAAGCTTGCGACCGGCGACGTTCCCTCCCAGCCGTCGAGGCATTGGTTGGCAAAGGGAAAGAGTCCTTGCCAATAGTTGGCTAGCATCCGCCCATCGGGCGCTAGCGCATCACCCCAGGCATAGTCGACATCGTCAAGTCCGCCTCGCGCGGCATATTCAAATTCGGCTTCGGTCGGCAGCGCCTTGCCGGCCCAGCGGGCATAAGCCTCAGCGTCGGCATAGGCTATGTGAACGACTGGATGATCGTGGAGGCCGCTTAGATCACTGTTGGGCCCATAAGGATGCTGCCAGTCAGCGCCGTGGACGAAGTGCCACCAGGATGAGGGATCGTTCATGTCCACCGGTCCCGGCGGCTTGATGAAAACGAGCGATCCCGCCGCGGCCATTTCGGGCAACATACCTGGATAGTCGCGAGGATCCGGTGAGATCTCGGCAAAGGTGATGTGGCCCGTATCCGCTACAAACCGGGCGAAGTCACGATTGGTAACGGGCGTCCAGTCGATCCAGAAATCATCGACACTCACCCGGCGCGGCGGCGCTTCCTCCGGATAGAAGCGGTTCGACCCCATGACGAAAGTGCCGCCGGGGATCGGTCGCATTCCGGGGCGGGGCGAGGCGGTGGTCACCTTCCTCTAGCTTCGTGTGCCGGAATTCGGCAACCGCGGCCCGCTGGTAGATCCGCGTACGATGACCTGATGCTGCATAATCTTGCGAATCGAGGCGACCGGGTGCCCGCCCGCCATATCCCGGCGATATTGACGAAGGATCGCTATCGCTTCGCTGCCGACATCGCGCGACGGCTGGCGAACCGTTGTCAACGGCGGCGATACGGTACGTGCGACCATCGAATCGTCGAACCCGCAGATCGAAAGGTCTTGCGGCACGACGAGGCCGTATTGATAGGCGGCGGCGAGTACGCCCGCGGCGGTCTCATCATTTGCGGCAACGATCGCGCTGGGCGGTTCGGGCAAGGCAAGCAGTGCGGCACCGGCGACTTCGCCGGATGCGAGATCGAAATGGCCAGGTGCGATCAGGGACGCGTCTTCCGCGATGTCGTGGCGATGCAGGGCCTTGCGGTATCCGGCCAGCCGCTGTTCGCTCGCCGCCATATCCGGCGTGCCCTGGACAAAGCCTATCCGCCGGTGCCCAAGGGCAACCAGATGATCGACGATGTCGATTGCGGCCTGCTCGTCGTCGATCGCGACGGTCAACTCGCCCGAATAGCCTTGGCGCGGCGAAATCCGGACGACGGGTATGTTGTATTCCGCGAGGATTGCGAGAAGGCGCGTGTCGTCGCACAACGGCGCCATCACTACCGCGCCGTCCAGCCGGACTTGCGCGACAAACTTCTCCATTTGCTGAACCTGATTCTGTCCCTCGATCAGTTCGACAATCAGGTGGCACCCCTCCGCCTTGCACTTGGTCAGGACGCCGGCGAGCACGTCCGAATGGTAACCGCCCGAGGCATCCGCGTAGATCAGACCGTAGATGTTGGTGTTGTCGGCGCGCAAGCCGCGGGCGTAGGCGTTGCGCTGGTACTTCAGCCGCTTAACTGCGGCCAAAACGGTCGTGCGGGTGTCGGTCCTGACTCGCGGCTCATCGTTCAGGACGCGGGACACCGTTTTGACCGAAACCGACGCCTCACGCGCGACATCGAAAATCGTGACCGATCGTTTGCTCATCGAGCGCATGTTAGCGTCCTGCCGGGGCGGGGTACATGCGTTAACGACCGGTCATCGCTGCGAAAACTGATCGGCGGATGCGATCCAGTCTGCGGCGTAAGTGCGGCGCGGCATTGCGACGGTCACGGAAGCGGCGATATCGCCGGAGTGACGCCCGAGTATGACCCGGTAGCGGCCTGGCGCGACGACCCATCGGCGCCCGGCCTCGTCAAAGCTAGCGAAGGATCGGGGGTCGAAGCGGATCCGAGCCTGCGATTTGCCGCCCGGTGCGAGCGTCACTCGCGCCCAGCCGGCCAGCCGCGGGACTTTTCCCGGCCCGGCGATATACACCTGCGGCGTATCGGTGCCCGTACGCGGGCCGCCGTTGATGACGGTGAAATGCGCGCCCTCCGCATCTGCCGCCAGCCCGGAATAGGCGAAGCGGGTGTAGCTCAGACCGAAGCCGAACGGGAACAACGGCGCCGTTCCCGTGCGTGCGTACCAGCGATAGCCTACGTCGGCTCCCTCGACATAGCGCGCGGAGAAGCGCGGCTGATCGGCTTCAGGCAACTCACGCTCGGCGGCGGCGCGGGCCTCGCCGGGCAGGTCAGGGACGGGCAGCTGCCGAACGCTCTTCGGGAACGAAATCGGAAGACGACCGGCAGCATCGGTGCGGCCGAAAAGAACATCGGCGATCGCATTACCGCCGCGGCTGCCCGAATACCAAGCGGCGAGAACGGCGCCGGCGGAGTCGATCCACGGCATCAGGACGGCGGCGTTGTTCTCCAGCACGACGACCGTACGCGGATTGGCCGCCGTAACGGCAGCGATCGTCTGGTCTTGATCGTCCGGCAGCGTCAGGGCGGCGTCCATCGCTTCGGACGCCCACAGGTGCGCAAATAGGACGGCAACGTCGGCCCGACGCGCGGCTGCGGCTGCCACCGACGGATCGTGACCATCGACCCACGTCACCTCGGCGCGGGGAGCGAGCCGGCGGATCGCCTCGAGCGGCGAGCCGGGATGATAAATCGTACCGCGTCCCCAGGCCGGGGCGGCGGCGGGCGGGTCGACGCGTCGCGAGCCGATCGGAATCACCTGCGACGATCCGCCGCCCGACAGAACACCGAAGTTGGCTTGGCGACCGATGACCACGATCCGCCGGACTGAGGGCGACAGAGGAAGGAGTGCTGCGCGATTTTTCAGCAGTACGATGCCGTTGGCGGCGACCGTCCGCGCGATCTCCGCACCGCCGGCTACGTCGACCGCCCCCCGCACGATCAGTCGATCGAACAACCCTGCCGCGAAGAGGCTGCGTAGGATGCGGCGGACCATGTCGTCCAGTCGCGCCGGCGGCACCTCTCCACGCGCTACGGCGGTGGCGAGCTCGCGCCCGAAATAGGCCTTTGGTGCGATTTCCCAACCTGATTCCTGGTCAAGTCCGGCATTTGCCGAAGCTACGGTCGAATGCACTCCGCCCCAATCGGACATGACATAGCCCGGATAGCGCCAGTCACGCTTCAATACGCCCATCGTTACAGGGTCTTCGCACGCCCAGGGACCGTTGATCCGGTTGTAGCTGCACATTACCGACCCAGGCCGGCCGATTTCGATCGCCTTCTGGAACGCGAACAGATCAGACGCGCGCAGGTCCGGCAGCGGTATTTGCGCATCCACTACCGCGCGGCCGGTTTCCTGCGCGTTGAGAACGAAATGTTTGACCGTCGACAGGACATGCTCGCTCTGCGTGCCGGCGATCGCGTGACCGGCAAGGATGCCCGCAAGCAAGGCGTCTTCGCCAAGATACTCGAAGGATCGACCACCGCGCGGGTCGCGAACCAGGTTTACGCCCCCGCCCAGCAGGATGTTGAACCCCATTTGCCGAGCCTCGCGTGCGATCAGCGCCCCGCCGGCGCGCGCCAGCGCAGGATCCCACGTCGCGGCGATGGCGAGGCCCGATGGCAACGCGGTCACCTGATCGGGCGGGCGTTGATTGGCAGCGATACCCAGACTGGCGTCGGTTAGCCGTTGTTCCGGAATGCCTAGCCGCGCGATGCCGGGATGATAGCCCGCCGATTTGGGGACGTCAGCCGGGCGGTCCTGCATCTTGTTTGGGAAATGCGTGCGGACCAGCGACAGCTTCTCCTCGCGAGTCATCGCCGCAAGAAGCGCATCGGCGCGGACATCTGGGCTCAGGCGTGCGTCCTGCCATGCCCGGTAGGACGCGGGATCCCGAGAGAGAACCGGGTGAGACGCGCCGGCGCCGACCAATGCAGCGACGAGCGCGACGCGCGTGATGAAACGAGACGGCATCTGCGGCTCCGCTTAGGTCAGGACGGTACGCGCTGGAAAACGCGAACGTAATCAACTTCCATCGACTGGGGGAAGGCGGTGTCGTCGATGCCCTTCTGCCCGCCCCATTGTCCGCCAATCGCGATGTTGAGGATCAGGCCGAAGGGCTTGTCGAAAGGCCAGGTTTGCTCACGGCCGGTACCGTCATTGGCAAAGCTGTAGAAGAAATTGCCGTCGACTCCGATCTCGATCCGCTCGGGCGTCCAGCGTAGCTGATAGGCGTGGAACGTGCCGCACGCGTCGACGAGGCGCAGCTTGCTGCCCTTCGACGTCTTGGTCCGGTGATTGTATGCCCCAGTGTGCACCACGGAATTGATGACGTTGGGGTCGTAGCCGACATGTTCCATCACGTCGATTTCGCCGCCCATCGGCCAGTTGATCGGCGGGCTGGCCGGGAGCAGCCAGATCGCGGGCCAACTGCCACGCCCACACGGCAGTTTGGCGCGAACCTCGAAAAAGCCGTAGGTCCAG
>DASTEN010000396.1:0-7643 GCA_035709645.1 Sphingomonas sp. | reverse complement strand
GCCACCGCATTCCTGATGGGCCTGTTCGATGCGCCGCGCGATCATTGGTATCCCGCGTTGGTGGTTGTCGACGAGGCCCAGATCTTCGCGCCCTCGGGCGGCGCCGAAGTGCCCGAGGAAGTACGGCGGACCTGTCTCGGGGCGATGGCGAACCTGATGTCGCGGGGGCGCAAGCGGGGCCTGGCCGGCGTCATCGCGACCCAGCGTCTGGCGAAGCTCAGCAAGAACGTCGCGGCGGAAGCGTCGAACTTCCTGATGGGGCGCACCTTCCTCGACATCGACATGGCGCGTGCCGCCGATCTGCTTGGGATGGAACGACGCCAGGCCGAAACGATTCGCGATCTGCAACGCGGCACCTTCCTCGGCCTCGGTCCCGCCATCGCGCGCCGGCCGGTGACCGTGAAGATCGGCGCGGTCGCAACGTCGGCGCGGTCGTCCAGCCCCAAGCTGGTCCCGCTGCCCACCGCCCCGGCGGAGGATGCGCGCGATCTGCTGTTCGCCGATCTCGACCTGCCGCCCCCACCGCCGCCGCCGGCCCCCCCGCCGCCGCTGCCGGTCGGCGACGTATTGCGCGACCTCGGCCCGCAGCCGAACCCCAACGGGTTCGACTTTCCCGAACCCGATGCGCCCGACCCCGATGTCGTGGTCGAAAACGCCCTGCGTGCGATCGTCGGCGATCCCGAAGCCGCGACCAAGCCGGCCGCCGTACTCTATCAGGATTTCGGCGTGCGTTGTCGGATGATGGGGGTGCGCAAGCCGCCGCTCGACGTGAACGGCTTCGCGCGCCGGCTGTCGGCGGCGCGTGCCGGCATCTTCGAGCCCTTGGAGGGTGAATGGGCCGAGGCGCTGGCCGCGGCGCAAGGTTTGCCCGACGATATGCTCGGCGCCTTCCTGCTGATCGCGCGATCCGCGCGCGAAGGCCTGGCGACGCCCGATGACGCCGCGATCGCGCAGACCTATGGGACCAGTTCGCTGGGACGCGCGCGGCGGATGCTCGGCTATATGGAAAGCCGCGACATCATCGTCACGCGCACCGATCTGTCCGGGCGGCGGTCGATCACCATACCGCGACTGGGATGGAGTACGGCCTCTGCGGAGGGGTAGGGACGCCCTCGTGTCCGCCATTCCCGCGAAGGCGGGAATCAATAGTCGCCAAATGTGATGAGTCTCTCGGCGGCCAGCCAGAATTTATTCCCGCCTTCGCGGGAATGACGGAATTGGGTGTAGGGAAGGGCCATGACCGCGCTGCCGATCCATACGGTCCTACCCGACCTGCTCGCCGCGTTGCGCACGTCGTCCAACGCCGTAGTTGTCGCGCCGCCGGGGGCGGGCAAGACCACCGCGATCGCGCCGGCGCTGCTTGGCGAGGCCTGGTGCACCGGCGAAGTCCTGCTGCTCAGCCCCCGCCGCCTCGCTGCCCGTGCGGCGGCCGAGCGGATGGCGGTGCTGGCGGGGGAGAAGGTCGGCGCGACGTACGGCTATGCGACGCGCATGGACAGCAGGCGATCGGCGGCGACGCGGGTCACGGTTCTGACCGAAGGTATCTTCGTCAACCGGATCCAGGCCGACCCCGAACTGATCGGCGTGTCGGCGGTCCTGTTCGACGAGGTCCATGAACGCAGTCTCGATTCGGACTTCGGCCTGGCGCTGGCGCTCGATGCGCAGGCGGGGCTGCGGCCCGATCTGCGGCTGGTCGCCATGTCGGCGACGCTCGATGGCGCGCGATTCTCCGCGCTGATGGACGGTGCGCCGGTGATCGAAAGCGAAGGCCAATCCTATCCATTGACGATGCGTCATGTCGGTCGCGCCGGCGACACGCGGATCGAGGATGCCGTCGCCTCCGCCATCCGCACCGCGCTGCGCGAGGATCAGGGCGGCGTCCTCGCCTTTCTGCCCGGCGTCGCGGAGATCGAGCGGACGGCGGATCGGCTGGCGGACATCCCGGGCATCGCGCTCCACAAGTTGCATGGCCAGATCGACCCGGCCGCGCAGCGAGCCGCCATCGCGCGATCGGACATCCGCAAGGTGGTGCTCGCCACGTCGATCGCCGAAACCTCGCTCACGCTCGACGGCATCCGCATCGTTGTCGATTCGGGGCTGGCGCGTCGCCCGCGCTACGATCGCGTGGCCGGTATGACCCGACTGGTCACCGAACGCGCCAGTCAGGCAGCGGCCATCCAGCGCGCCGGGCGAGCGGCGCGACAGGCGCCGGGGGTGGCGTATCGCCTGTGGGAAGAGGCGGCGACTGCGGGCCTGCCGCGGTTCGACCCGCCCGAAATTCTGGAAGCGGATTTGTCGGCGCTGACCCTGGCCTGCGTCCTGTGGGGCGTGGCCGATCCGCGGGCGCTGCGCTGGCTCGACATGCCGACGGCGGCGGCGGTGAGCGAGGCGAAGCAGCGGCTGGCGGCGCTGGAGGCGGTCGATGCGGACGGCCGCCCGACGCCACACGGCCGCGCGATCGCCGCGCTGCCGCTGCCGCCGCGCCTGGCACACATGCTGGTGCGGGCTGCGGAAATGGGGCTGGCGCCAGTCGCAGCGGAGGCGGCGGTGCTGCTGAGCGAGCGCGGGCTGGGCGGGAACGACGTCGACCTCGATCTGCGGCGGCGGCGGTGGAAGACCGAGCGCGGCCAGCGGGCGGACGGCGGGCGGCGTCTGGCGGAGCGGTGGGCCAAGCTCGCTCCCTCCCCAGTTCTGGGGGGCGGGTCGGGGAGCGGGCTGGAATTGGTCATCGCGCTTGCCTATCCCGACCGCATCGCAAAACGTCGTGACGCATCGGGCGAAACCTGGGCCTCGGCCGGCGGGCGCGGGTTCAAGCTCGATCCGACCTCCAGCCTAGCGCGCGCCGAATGGCTGGCGGTCGCGGAGACCGCCGGCATGGCGTCGGGCGCGCGGATCCTGTCGGCGGTCGAAATCGATCGCGCGACCATCGATTCGCTGTTCGCGACACAGATCGTCACCCGCCGCTTCGTCGAGTTCGACCCCGCGACCGGCGGCGTCACTGCCGCGCGCGAGACGCGGCTCGGTGCGATCAAGCTCGCGTCCGGTCCCGATGCGGCGGCCAAGCCCGACGAGATCGCCGCCGCCCTGTTGGAGGGTGTGCGCCGCCACGGGCTCGCCGTACTGCCGTGGACCAAAGCGGCCGAGGCGCTGCGCACCCGCGCCGCCTTTGCGGGACTGGATATGCTGTCCGATGAACGGCTGGCCGCGCATCTCGACGACTGGCTGCCACCGCTGCTGGTCGGCAAGCGCCGCCTGGAACAGATCGAGGGACTGGTCGGGGCGCTCGAAACCCTGCTCGGTTGGGAGGGGATGCAGCAGGTGAACCGCCTGGCGCCGCCGCGCTTCGCCGCTCCGGCCGGATCGACCCACGAGATCGATTATGCGGCCGACGCGGGCCCGACCGTCGAACTGCGCCCACAGGCGCTGTTCGGCCTGTCCGAGCATCCCTGTGTCGGCCAGAACCGGGTACCGCTGGTGCTCAGTCTGACCTCGCCTGCCGGACGGCCGATCCAGACCACGCGCGACCTGCCCGGTTTCTGGGCAGGAAGCTGGCACGCGGTCGCGAAGGAAATGCGCGGGCGTTATCCCCGTCATCCCTGGCCCGACGATCCGGCTGCGGCAGCTGCGACCCTCAGAACCAAAAATGCGGATGCGCGCGCGCGCGGGATCCGATAAGGAGGCGGTCATGTCCGAAGCCCGTATCTTTCAGCGTCCCAAGAACGCCATGCAGTCCGGCCGCGCCCGCACGATGATCTGGGTGCTCGAATTCGATCCCGCCGAGCCGCAGCGCCCGGACCCGCTGACCGGTTGGGCCGGTTCGTCCGACACGCGCAACCAGCTGCGTCTGACCTTTCCGACGCTGGACGCGGCGACCGCCTATGCGCAGAAGGAAGGGTTGCCATATCACGTCGTTCCAGCACCCGAACGCACGCTGAAGCTGCAGGCGTACGCGGACAATTTCCGCTGACCGACCTGTTGCCGCGCAGCCATGAGCCCGGGGTTATGAGGGATCTCTCTAGAGGCCGAGAATGCCAGGCCCCAGCAGCATCAGCAGCTTGACGTCGACTGCCAATCCCTCCGCGCGCCGCGCGGCGACGTAATCGGCGATCCCTGCCAGCGGCACGCGGTGGACGGTGATGCCTTCGTCCGGCTCGCCGCCGCCCGCCGACATTCGCTCCAGCCCCTCGGCGCGGACCAGAGTGAAACACTCGCTGACCATCCCGGGTGAGGAATGGAAGTCACCGATGCGACTGACGCGCGTCGGCCGATAGCCCGTTTCTTCTTCCAACTCGCGTGCGGCGGTGCTTTCGACATCTTCGCCATCGTCAACGAGTCCGGCGGGCAGTTCCAGGCAGTGGCGGCCGAGCGGAACGCGATACTGGTCGACCAGCAGGACGTGACCATCGTCGATCGCCAGAATGACGGCGGCTTCCCGCGCGCCGGTGCGGCCGACATATTCCCATCGGCCGCGGCGCCTGGCGACCAGCCATCTGCCCTGCCAGACTACCTCTTCGGCCGCATCGGCGTCGGGAATGGTCACAGTTCGATCAGCCGGTCGGGCAGTTCGTTGACGTCGCCGTCGCTGATCGGGAAATGCTCGGCCAGCACCACGCCGATCTCGCGCACCGCTGCGGCCATGCCGTCGCCGGGGCGACCGTCCTTCACCGCCGCGATCAGGCTGGCCATCGCATGGCCCCAAACGTCGGCGGGCACGCGGCCGTGGATCGCCTCGTCCGCAATCAGTTCGGCACGATGTTCTGCGAGACTCACGTAGAGCAGCACGCCGGTCGCAGCGACCGTGCGCTTCTCGGCACCGGTGCGGAACAGCTGCATCGCCTTTGCCCGCACCCGTCGGGTCTTGGTCGCGCCGGGGGTCAGCGCCATTCGAACCCCGACCGGCAGAAACGCCAGACGGCAGATCAGGAACGTTACGCCCATCAGCACCAGCGCGATGGTGTAATAGGCGCTGCCCGGCACCGTCTCCGCCCAGCCGTCGACTAGGCGCACGTGCAGGCCTTCGGCGACACCCGGAAACACCGCGAGCAGCGCGAGGACGAGCAGCATGACGATGACGCTCCATTGCAGCGCCACGTCATGATATTTGTCGGATTGCCGTGCGACGATCGTCACGATCTCGCCATCGGTGGCGGCTTCCGCGGCGGTCACCGCCGCCGCAACGGCCGCGCGATCCTGGTCGGTCAGCCGCATCACCAGCTCCCCGAGGCGCCACCGCCTCCGCCTGATCCACCGCCGCCGCCGGTAAAGCCGCCGCCACCCCAGCCGCCGCCTCCGCCATCGCCGTCACCGCCCGACCAGCCGCCCCAGCCACCGCCACCGCGACCCGCTTCGCGACCGATCTCGTTGGCGATCGACCACAGTACGATCGGCAGGACACTCGAATCACCGTCACCGCGATAGCGCCGGCCCTTGCCGCGCCGTGCGAACGACAGCAGCACGAAGACGACGACCATGCCCCAGAACACGAGTGCTATCGGAAACCCGCCGCCACCGCTGCGACGGGCCTTGTTCGCCTGGTCGAATTGCTTGACCGCGGCGTCGAGCTTGGCCTGTTGCTCCTCGGGACTGGCGCGCAGCTGCGCGATGATCGCGTCCGTGCCGGCGACGATCCCGCCGGGCATATCGCCGGCCTTGAAGCGTGGCAGCACCTGCTGGTTGATCGTCACGCTGGAAAACGCATCGGTCAGGAACGGCTCCAGGCCGTCGCCAACCTCGATCCGCACCTTGCGATCGTTCGGCGCGACCAGCAGGATGGCGCCGTTGTTGGCGTCCTTCAGTCCGACGCCCCATCCGCGGATCAGCGCGTTGCCGAATTCCTCGATCGGATACCCTTGCAGCGACGGGACGGTCGCGACGACGACCTGGCGCTTCGTGTCCTTTTGCAGCTGATCGAGCTTCTGCGTCAGCGACGCCTCGACATCGGGCGGTAGCACGTTCGCATCATCGACGACGAAGCCGGTGAACTTGGGGAGGGTTTGCGCGGAGGCGGGGGTGATTGCGAAGAACGCGAGCAACAGCGCCGCAACTACACCCCACATCCCGTTCGCACTAAGCCTGTCGAAGCGCTGCACTGCCTTGCACCTCGCGAGAAAGAAGAAGGGCGGGGCTTCGACAAGCTTAGCCCGAACGGGAGGGGGGATGCTCTTAGCTCCCGTTCCCGAACGCCGCCGCGACCGACGGCGCGACTTCCGCATTCGGTGTCGTCGCCTGGAACGGGGTCAGCGGCTTCGCGCCGTAGAAGATCTTCGCTCCGACCGCGTCGGGGAAGGTGCGGATACGGGTGTTGTACGCCTGAACCGCCTGGTTGTAATCGTTGCGGGCGATGGTGATGCGGTTTTCGGTACCTTCGAGCTGGCTCATCAGCGTGGTGTAGTTGGCCTGGCTCTTCAGCTCCGGATATGCCTCCTGCAACCGCTGGAGCGATAGCGTCAGCGAGCTTTGCGCACGCTGGTAGGCCGCCATCTTGGTCGGATCCGCCAGGTCGTCGCCCGACACCTGCACCTGGTTCGCCGAGGCGCGGGCCTGGGTCACTTCGGTCAGGATCGCCTTTTCCTGCGCGCCCGCGGCCTTCACCGTCGCGACCAGGTTCGGGATCAGGTCGGCGCGGCGCTGGTACTGGTTCTGGACGTCCGCCCAGCGGGCCTTGGCGTCTTCCTCCGCCGTGGGCACGCTGTTCAATCCGCAGGCCGACAGCGAGAGAGCGGCCACACCGACGACTGCGACACGAAGCTTCATGGGACTTGTCCTCCTACCCTCAGCGGCGCAACATTTAAGCGGACGCCGGATCGTTACAATGGGGAATCGGTTCGGCGGAAAGTGGAGGGACGACGATGCTCAAGGAATTCAAGACGTTCGTCATGCGCGGCAACGTGCTCGACCTCGCCGTCGCGGTCATCATCGGCGCCGCGTTCGGCAAGATCGTGACGTCGCTGACCGAAGACATTTTGATGCCGGTGATCGGGAAGATCTTCGGCGGACTGGATTTCTCGAGCTATTTCCTGGTGCTGGGCGACGTGCCACCGGAATTGCGCGGGTCGACCGACTATGCCGCGCTCAAGAAGGCGGGCGTGCCGCTGTTGGGCTATGGCGAGTTCGTGACGCAGGCGGTCAATTTCCTGATCGTCGCCTTAATCATCTTCCTGCTGCTACGTGCGGTGAACCGCGCGATCGGCGTCTTCGAACGGGACAAGGCTCCCGAAGCGCCTGCCGCCGAACCGACCGACGTGCAGCTGCTGCGCGAAATCCGCGACGAACTGCGGACGCGCCGTCCGTAAATCAATCCTCCCCTGGAAAGGGGAGATGGCGGGCCGCAGGCCTGGCGGAGGGGCTGCTATCCGGAAAGGAGTATACCCCCCTCCGTCACGTTTCGGGAGATGCCTCCCCTTGCAGGGTAGGCTCGGTATTACGCCGCCGCCAGCTCCTCGGCGGTCGCATCCGCCAGGCTGGTGCCGTCGAGGATCCGCGCCGTTTCGTCGCGTACGCGCGCCATCGCCCGGCGGATGGCGCACGACGCTTCGTCGCGACAGTCGGTACACGGGCGATAGGCGGTGCGGCTGACGCAAGGCACGAGTGCCAGCGGTCCTTCGATCACGCGGATCACTTCGCCGAGCGAGATGAGATGCGCC
>DASTEN010000395.1:0-6765 GCA_035709645.1 Sphingomonas sp. | reverse complement strand
GGCGCTGAAGGGCGTCGACCTCGATATCGATGCCGGCGATTTCGTGGCGGTGATGGGCCCGTCGGGATCGGGCAAGTCGACGACGATGAACATCCTCGGCTGCCTCGACGTGCCGAGCGGCGGGACGTTCCTGTTCCGCGGACACCACATCGAAACGCTGACCCGCGATCAGCGCGCGCTGCTGCGGCGCAAATATCTCGGCTTCGTGTTCCAGGGCTTCAACCTGCTGTCGCGCACGTCGGCGCTGGAGAACGTCGAACTGCCCCTGCTCTATCGCGGCGAGGACAAGAAGACGCGCCACGATCTCGGCATGGCCGCGCTCGACAAGGTGGGCCTGGCGAACTGGTGGGATCACACGCCGGCCGAACTGTCCGGCGGCCAGCAACAGCGCGTCGCCATCGCCCGCGCGATCGTGACCCAGCCCGACGTGCTGCTGGCGGACGAACCGACCGGGAATCTCGATTCGGAACGCTCGGTCGAGATCATGGAATTGCTGACCGACCTGAACCGGAATTCGGGGATCACCGTGCTGATGGTCACCCACGAACCCGACATGGCCGCGTTCGCGCGGACGATCGTGCATTTCAAGGATGGGCTGGTGGAGAGGATTGAGCGCAGCGCGGCAGCCGACGACGCTCGGCTGACTCGCGCAAGCTCGGCCGGCGGCGCAAGCGCGCCGACCGACGACGCGGCTTTGCCGCGGCGCAATCTCGGTGAGTTACCCCCCACCCCCTACCCCTCCCCTGAAGGGGAGGGGCAAGGCTAGGTCATGCTCGGCACCACCTTCATTCTCGCGATCCGCTCGATCCGTCGCCACCTGCTGCGATCGTTCCTGACGATCCTGGGCATCGTCATCGGCGTCGGCGCGGTCGTCACCATGGTAACGCTGGGCAAGGCGACCACCTCGGCCGTCCAGGCGCAGATCTCGGCGCTCGGTACCAACGTGCTCCAGATCCGCCCGGGCCAGGGCTTCGGCCGCGGCGGTGGGGGCCCCCGCCCACCCGACTTCAAGCCCGAGGATGTGGAGGCGATCCGCGACCAGGTGACCGGCGTCACCGCGGTCGCGCCACAGGCGCAGGCGACCGGCACCGCGATCTACGAAGGGTCGAACTGGTCGACGACGATCAACGGCACCACGTCCGCCTACTTCCAGGTCCAGCCGTGGCCGCTTGCTTCCGGTCGGACGTTCATGCCGGCGGAGGAAGCCGCGGGCAAAGCGGTCTGCATCATCGGCAACACCGTCTACACCAACCTCTATCGCGGGGGGCAGGCGGTCGGCACGCGGATGCGGATCAGCGGCATCAGCTGCGACGTCATCGGCGTGCTGACGACACGCGGGCAGCAGGGCTTCGGCGGCGACCAGGACGACGTGGTCATCATGCCGATCAAGGCGGTCCAGCGCCGCTTTACCGGCAACCGCGACATCCGCCTGATGCTGGTCGGCGTAGACTCGGCCTTCTCGACCAGCACCGTCCAGTCGGGGATCGAGGACCTGCTGCGCGAACGCCGCAACATCACCGGTGGCAAGCAGGACGATTTCAACATCTTCGACACCAAGCAGATCAGCGACACGCTGACCGGCACGACGACGATGCTGACCAATATCGTCGCGGCGGTCGCGGCGATCAGTCTGATCGTCGGCGGGATCGGCATCATGAACATCATGCTGGTCAGCGTGACCGAACGCACGCGCGAAATCGGTATCCGCCTGGCGATCGGCGCGGTGGCGAGCGAAGTGCTGTTGCAATTCCTGGTCGAGGCGGTCGTGCTGTCGATGCTCGGTGGTCTGGTCGGCTTGGCGATCGCGCAGCTGGCGATCGCGGGGATCACCCCGCTGATGAAGGTGCCGTGGACGTTCGATCTGCAGATCAACCTGATCGCCTTTGCGATCTCGGCGGTGATCGGGGTGGTGTTCGGCTTCTTCCCGGCACGCCGGGCAGCGGCCCTGAACCCGATCGACGCGCTGCGGCACGAGTGAGATAGAGCCGCGACCTCTACGCCGTCATCCCCGCGAAGGCGGGGATCAATTCTGGCTGATCTATCGATGGGGCCGCGCGCGCTCCATCAATTTATCCCCGCCTGCGCGGGGATGACGCATGGCGAGTACGCGCGCGCTCCCGCTCCCCTACCCCTGCGGCCGCGTGATCGTCAGTTCCGGCGCGTGGACCAGCGCGCGCAGCGCCTCCAGATCCTCGGGCGTGTCGATGTCGATCAGTTCGGCGGGCGACGTCACGACATGCTTGCCCGCGCGCACAAGGTCGCGGGCACCTGCATCCCCTTCCAGGGTCATCAGGAAATCGAACCGTCCCTCGCCGAACAGCGCGGGCGGGCGCGGTTGGGTGCCGTCGCTCGACGCGACCACGGCATCGGCGGAATCCGCCGCTTCGAGCAGGCGATAGATGTGCGCCGCCGTCACGCGCGGCATGTCGGCCAGCGCGATCAGCACGGCCCGAGCGCCCGCTCCTTTCGCCGCTTCCACGCCCATCCGCACCGACCGCGCCATGCCGTCCTGCGGCTGGTCGTTGTGGATGACATGATACCCCTGGAAATCGAGCGAACAGCCATCGCGCACGACGAAGCGGTCCTTGAACGGAATATCCTCCAGCGCGGTCACGACGTGCAGCCCGACCGGCTTTTTCAGGAATTCGGCCTCCAGCTTGTTGCCGCTTTCGAAGCGGGACGACCGGCCGGCGGCGAGCAAGATCAGGACGGTATCCTCAGCGGCGATCATTGTTGAAGGCTCCTATCATGGCCGCGGCGATCGACAGCGCGATCTCGGCCGGGCCGATCGCGCCGATATCGAGCCCGACGGGCCCGTCGATGCGGTCGATCTGCGCCGCGGTCAGCCCCGCCTCCGCCAGGCGCTCGCGCCGCGCGGCGTGGCTGCGGCGACTGCCGAGGGCGCCGACATAGGCTGCATCGGTGCCGAGCGCCGCGATCAGCGCGGGGTCGTCGATCTTCGTGTCGTGGCTGAGCGTCACCACCGCGGTCGACGGACCGGGGGAATAGGCCGCGACCGCGTCATCGGGCCAGCGATCGTCGAGCGTCACGCCGGGGAAGCGCTCTTCGGTCAGGAATCGGGCGCGCGGGTCGATAACGACCGTGCGGATGCCCAGCGTCGTCGCGAGCTGCGCCAGCGTTTGCGCGATCTGTACCGCGCCGACGATCAGCAGCATCCGCGGCGGGTCGTAGCGGTTGAGAAAGGCTTCCCCCGTCGCCTGCGGGCGCAGATCGCTGTGCCCGGTCGTCAGATCGGTCGCGACGACCAGACCCCGCCCCTCGGAGCGCGCGTCGTCGATGCGGTCGAACAGTTCGGGGTCGAACCCTTCGGCCGACACCGGCTGGACCAGCACCGCGATCTCTCCGCCGCACGGCAGGCCGACCTCCCACGCTGCGGCGTCGGCGACGCCGTACCGCTTCACTTGCGGCGGCGCACCGGCGATGACTTCGGCGGCGGTCGCCAGTATGTCGGTTTCGACGCAGCCCCCCGACACCGATCCTTCGAACCGGCCGTCGGCGTGGACGAGCATGTGGCTGCCCCGCGGACGCGGTGCCGAACCCCAGGTCGAGACGACCGTTGCAAGCGCCAGCGGTTCGCCCTTCCACGCACGGGCGGCGGCGAGCACGCTGTCGTTATCGGCCACCGAGTACCTCCGTGCTCCCGCGCAGGCGGGAGCCCAGGGTTCCGTGAGACATCGCTCGCTGCGCTAGGCTCCCGCCTGCAAGGGGGCACGTATCGGGTTTGATCATACCTCGGGCAGCCCCGCCAGCAGCTTGTCGAGCGTGATCGGATAGTCCCGCACCCGTACGCCGGTCGCATTGTAGATCGCGTTCGCCACCGCCGCACCCGCGCCCGAAATACCCAACTCGCCGATGCCCTTCGCCTGCAACGGATTGGCCCATTCGTCGCGTTCGGGCAGGAAGGCGACATCCATCATCGGCACGTCGGCGTTCACCGGTACGTGATATTCCGCAAGGTCGTTGTTGACCACGCGTCCGTCGCGCGGATCGTGGACCAGTTCCTCGCTGAGCGCCGCGCCGATACCGAAGACGATCCCGCCGATGCACTGCGACCGCGCGGTCTTTTCGTTCAGGATGCGCCCGGCCGTGAAGGTCGAATGCCAGCGCGTCACCCGCACCTCGCCCGACACGGCGTTGACCCGAACCTCGCAGAAATGCGCGCCGTACGACGCTTGGTTGTGGGTTTTGTCGTTCTGGCCCGGCTTGATCGTGCCTTCGGCGCACAGGCCCTCGCCGACCAGATCGGTCAACGGCACGCGGCGGTTACCCGCCACCGCGTGCCCGTCCTTCAGCGTCAGCCCGGTGGGTTCGCAATCGAGTTTCTCGCAGATCATCTCGCGCAGCTTTTCGGCCGCGAGATAGACCGAACTGCCCGACGACCCCGCACCCCACGATCCACCCGATCCGGCGCCCGGCGGCGTGTCGGTGTCGCCCAGCTTCACCTCGACCCGGTCGATCGGCAGCCCGAGCAGATCGCCGGCGATCTGCGCCAGGATGGTATAGGTGCCGGTGCCGATGTCGGTCATGTCGGTTTCGATCACCGCCCCGCCCGCCGGGGTCAGCGTGATGCGGGCGGTCGACGCCATCGTCATGTTGCTGCGGGTCGATGCCGCGACGCCGGTGCCGATCAGCCAGTCGCCGTCGCGCGTGGTACCGGGCTTTGCCGGCGCCCAGCCGAACGCCTTGGCGCCTTCGTCCAGACAGTGCGACAGGTTGCGCGTCGAAAACGGGATGTCCTGCATCGGATCCTTGTCGGGATCGTTCAGCTTGCGGAAGGTCACCGGATCGATCCCGGCGGCCTCCGCCAGCTCGTCCATCGCGCATTCCAGCGCGAGCATGCCGACCGCCTCACCCGGCGCGCGCATCGATCCGGCCAGCAGCCAGTTCATCCGGACGACGTCATGCGTGATCCGCCGGTTTTCGCCGCCATACAGGAATTGGGTGGCGATCCCGACCGGTTCGAAGAAGTCCTCACCCGGCAGGTTGCTGACGATGTTTTCGTGAATGACCGTCGTCAGCTTGCCTGAGGAATCGGCGCCCAGCGCGACGCGCTGGCGCGTGTTGGACCGGCGCAGCGTCGCCTCGAACACCTGCTGGCGCGACATCACAACCTTCACCGGTCGCTTGACCTGCCGGGCAGCGATCGCGGCGGCGATCCCCTCGGTCGAGATACCGAGTTTGGATCCGAAACCGCCGCCGATATAGCGCGCGACGATGCGGACCTGATCGTCCTTCAGGTCGAGCGCGTCCATCAACTGCTTCTTGTCCGATGCCGGCATCTGCAAAGACCCGTACAGCGTCAGGCGTCCATCCTCGTCCCACGTCGCGATCGACGCGTGGGGCTCCATCGCGGCGCTGTTCTGGCTGGGCGTCGTCCACACCGCATCGACCGTCAGTGCCGCCGCCGCCAACGCCGCGTCGGGGTCCCCTGCGTTCTGATGCGGCTTCATCTGGCTTGGCGGCGGCGTCTCCGCTTCGTCCAGCCGGCCATCGAAATCGGTGTCGGGCAGGCCGTCGACGTAATCGAACCGGACCAGGTGCGCGGCATCGCGCGCGATCTCGAAGCTTTCGGCGACGACGACGGCCACGTGTTCGCCGAAATAGTCGATGTCCCGGACGCCCTGCACCGGCGCGGTTTCCTCGCCCCCCTGCTGGGGATTGCGCGCGAAGCCGTCCAGATCGACGACGACGTCGATCACGCCCGGCATCGCCAGCGCGTCGTCGGCGATGACCGCGTTCAGCCGTCCCTTGGCGAACGGCGCGCTGACCAGCACGCCATACGCCAGATCGTCGAAGCCATATTCGGCGGAATAGGTGGCGCGGCCCGACACCTTCAACGGACCGTCGATACGATCGATCGGCTTGCCGGTCAGACCCTGCGGCGCGCCTTCCAGCAGGCTGTGGGGAATCGCCGCATCCAGCTTCAGTGTTTTCGTATCGGTCATGCCGCAGCCTCCGTCAGCTCGCGCAGCACGGCGATCAGCGTCCGGCGCATCAGGGGAATCTTGAAATCATTCTCGCCAAAACCGCGAGCGTCGGCCAGCAGGGCGTCTGCGGCCGCGGAGAAGGCGGCATCGTCCGCCGTCTGCCCGACCAGAGCCGCCTCGACCGCGCCATCGCGCCACGGCATCGGACCCAGACCGCCGAAGGCCAGGCTGGCCGATGCGATCCGGCCATTCTCGACGCCGACGATTCCCGCAACCGATACAAGCGCAAAGGCATAGGACGCGCGGTCGCGCACCTTGCGATAGGTCTGCTCGCCCGCCGGCGGCGCGGGGAGTTCGACGTGCGTGATCAGCTCGCCGGGTTGCAGCACCGTCTCGATGTCCGGCGTGTCGCCCGGCAGGCGATAGAAATCGCCAAGCGCAATGCGCCGCCGGTCGCCGCCCGGCGCCAGCGTCAGCACCACCGCATCCAGCGCACGCATCGCCACCGCCATGTCACTGGGGTGCGTCGCGATGCAGGCATCCGACGTACCGAGGATCGCCAGGATGCGGTTGAAGCCGTCGCGGCCGTCGCAGCCGCTGCCCGGCGCGCGCTTGTTGCAGCGCGCGTGGATGTCGTAGAAATATCCGCACCGCGTACGCTGCAACAGGTTGCCGCCGGTCGTCGCCTTGTTGCGCAACTGACCCGACGCGCCGGCCAGCAACGCGCGGCTGAGGACCGGATAGCGATCCCGCACGCGTCGGTCGGCGGCCAGGTCGGAATTGGGCACCAGCGCGCCGATCCTCAGGCCGCCGTCGT
>DASTEN010000394.1:0-6331 GCA_035709645.1 Sphingomonas sp. | reverse complement strand
GCCGCCGTCGATCGCCGCGCGCATATCCATCGCCAGCCCGTCGGCGATACCCCCAACGACCACCTGCACCGCGGTCGCCGACGGGCGCAGCACGCCCCGCGCGCCAAGCGCCTTCAGCGCGGCGTCGTCCACCCGGGTCTGATCCAGCACCTCGAGCCGCAGGCGGGTCGTGCAGGCGTCGATCGTCCGCAGGTTGCCCGGCCCGCCCAGGGCGGCGACATAGGCGATCGCGCGGGCATCGGCCGTCCTGGGCACGGCGCCGGGCAACGGTGCGTCGCCGGGCTCGCGGCCGGGCGTCGGCAGGTCGAACCGGATGATCGCCCAGCGGAACAGCGTGTAGTAGATCGCGGCATAGGCGGCGCCGACCGGGAACAGCAGCAACGGCTTGGTGGCCCGCCCATAGTTCAGCACATAGTCGAACAATCCGGCGGAAAAGCCGTAGCCCAGCCGTACGCCCAGCGCGTTCATGATCGCTTCGGCGGCGCCGGTCAGCAGCGCGTGGATCGCATAAAGCAGCGGCGCCAGGAACATGAAGCTGAATTCGATCGGTTCGGTCACGCCGGTCAGGAACGACGTCAGCGCCAGGCTGAACAACATGCCGCCGATCGCCTTGCGCCGGTCGGGCAGCGCGGTGTGGTACATCGCCAGGCACGCGGCCGGCAGGCCGAACATCATCACCGGGAAGAAACCGGACATGAACCCGCCCGCGGTCGGATCACCGGCGAAGAACCGGCTGAGGTCGCCGGTCTTGCCGGCATATTCGCCGACGACGAAGTACGCGACGTTGTTCAGGATGTGATGCAGCCCGGTGACGAGCAGCAGGCGGTTGAGCACGCCGAACGCGAACAGCCCCCAGCCGCCCGCCGCGACGACGCCGGTGCTGAGCGCGTCGACGCCAGCGTTGACCGCGCCATAGGTCGTTCCCAGCAGCAGCGCGATGGCCAGGCCCGCGACCCCGGCGATGATCGGGACGAACCGACGCCCGCCGAAGAACGCGAGATAGTCGGGCAGCTTGAACGTGGAAAAGCGGTTGTAGAACAGCCCCCCGATCAACCCTGCCGCGATGCCGATCGGGACCTGCAGCTTTGCGATGGCGGCCGATTTCCACGCCGCGGTGACCAGGCCTTGCGCTGCGTCTGGCACGCCGGCCAGCACGTCTGCGGGAACGGTCAGAAACACCTGCGCGCCATTGTCGCTGACGAGGTAGCAGGTCATGCCCGCCAGCGCCGCGGCGCCGTTGCCATCGCGCGCGAAGCCGGTCGCGACGCCGACCGCGAACAGCAGGCCCAGATGCGCAAAGATCGCGTCGCCGGCTGCACTCAGGAAGGCGATGTCGAACAGGTCGGGCTGGCCCAGGCGGAGCATCAGGCCCGCGATCGGCAGCACCGCGATCGGCAGCATCAGCGCGCGGCCGAGCGGCTGGAGGAAGGCCATCGGCGATGTCATGCAGCGGTCCCTTGAGCAAAAGCGCGGGCGAGTGCGCGAACCTCGGCAGCGCAGGTCAGGCGCTGGGCGGCGGCGGCATGCGCCTTGGCCTGCGCCTGCGACAGGCCGGCGACCAGTGCCCGCGTCGCGGTGATCCGGGCCGGCGGTACCGACAGCGACGTGACGCCCAGGCCGACCAGGATCGGCGCAGCCAGCGGATCGGCCGCCATCCCGCCGCAGACGCCGACCGGCACCCCGTGCACGGCGGCACCGTCACAGGTCGCAGCGATCAGCCGCAGGACGGCGGGGTGCAGCCCGTCGATCCCGCCGGCGACGCTCGCGTTGCCGCGGTCCATGGCCAGGGCATATTGGGTCAGGTCGTTGGTGCCGATCGACAGGAAGTCGCACGCCTCCGCGATCACATCGGCGCCGATCGCGGCGGCGGGCGTCTCGACCATCGCGCCGACCGCGACGTGTCGGTCGCCACGCAGCCGATCGACGACGGCGCGGACGGCGGTGACTTCGGCCAGGCTCGCGACCATCGGGATCATGATCTTGCAGGGGCCGGCGTCGCTTGCGTCCAGGATCGCGGCGACCTGCGCCTCCAGCACGTCGGGGTGCGCCAGCGACACGCGGACGCCCCGCAGGCCCAGCGCCGGATTTTCCTCCGCCGGGATGGCGAGATAGGGCGCGGGCTTGTCACCGCCGATGTCGAGCAGGCGCACGGTCAGCGGCCGCCCCGCCATCGCCGTCGCGATGCTGCGATACAGGCCGGCCTGTTCGTCGCGGGTCGGTGGCGTTGCCCGGTCGAGGAACAGCAGTTCGGTGCGCAGCAGGCCGCACCCCTCCGCGCCCTCGGCGATGGCAGTCGCGGCGTCTTCGACGTCGCCCAGATTGACGCAGACCGCGACTTCGTACCCGTCGCGCGTCACGGCGGGACGGCCGTCGGCACCGGCCCGCGCCCGTGCGATTGCATCGGCCGTGGCGGCCATGCGGGACCGGGCGCGGCTTTGCGTTTGTGCGGGCGGATCGGGATGGATCGTCCCGGCATCGCCATCGACGATCAGCGTGGTGTCGTCCGGAACATCGCGCAGGCGTGCGCCCAGCGCGACGACCATCGGGATGCCGCGCGCCGCCGCCATGATCGCCACGTGCGACGTCGGTCCACCGCGGACGACCGCGATGGCGGCCGGTGTTCCCTGCAACCCCGCCAGCTGCGATGGCAGCAGGTCGTCGGCGAGCAGGACCTGATCGGCGTCGACCGCATCGCCCCGGGGGGCGGTGCCCAATATGGCATGTGCCAGCTGCTGACCGATGTCGCGCAGATCGTCGCCACGTTCGGCCAGCCGCGTGTCGCTGCTCGCCGCCAGCGTCGCCGCCTGCGCCGCGCTGACCGATACGGCCGCTTCCGCCGCACCGCGCCCGTCGCCGACCGCGGTTTCCAGCGCGAGCAGCAGGTCGGGATCCTCGAGCATGGCGCGATGTGCGGCCATCACCCCCTGGCCACCGTCGAGCGCGTGGCGAAGCCGGTTCAGCCCGGCGGCCAATGCGGCACGTTCGGTCGCGACGTCGCCGCTGCCCGGCGGTGCGACGATCGTCGTCGGGCGCAGCCAGCGGGCCGTCCCGATCGCGACACCGGGCACCGCGCCCACCCCGGCGATGACGCCCGGTTCCAGATCGTTGGTGACGATCCGCCGGGGTGGTGGGGGGGCGGGCGGTGCGCCGTCGGGTTCGCTCGTCGCGGTCAGAATGTCGGCGATGGCGGCAGCGGCTGCATCCGCGTCAAGCCCGTGCGCCTCGATCGCAACGGTTGCGCCGTGCACCGCGCCGATACCCAGCAGACCGGTCATGCTGAGCGCCGACGCGCGCTTGTCCCCGCACACGATCGTGACGACCGCGTCGCGACCGCGCACGGCGGCGGCGATCCGCGCCGCGGGGCGCGCGTGAAGGCCGTGGGGCAGGGCGACCGTCAGCGATTCCCAGCGCCCGGCGGTCGGCGGCGCTGTCGCAGCGACAGGTGCGGTCGCATCGGCAGTCGGCACGATCGCCAGCACCGGATCGCCGACCGCGACCATCGTGTCGGTGGCGATGACGGTCGTCGCAAAGCCTTCGCCCACGACCAGGACCGGCGTCGCGGTGGCGCTGGCGCGGCGCGCGAGCAGATCGAGGTCGAAGCGGATCAGCGGCGCGCCTTGCGCGACCCGGTCTCCGGCAGCCACCAGCGCTTCGAAACCGTCGCCGCCCATCGCGACGCTGTCGATACCGATATGAAGCAGCAGATCGGCGCCGCCGTCGGTCGTCAGGGCGACGGCGTGGCGGGCGGCGTGGACGCTGACGACGGTCGCGGCACAGGGCGCATGCAGCAGGCCGTCGACCGGATCGATCGCGATGCCGCTGCCCATCATGCCGTCGGCGAAGACGGCGTCAGGCACCTGCGCCAGCGGCATCGCCCACCCCGCCAGGGGGGCCCCCAACACCGTCTCCGTCATGCCTCTACTCCCACGCGTCCGAGAATGCCCGACACCCTGCCCGCCGGCGCTTCGATGATGACCGCGACCGTACGCGGCCCCGCGCCGGCGGCGATCCGGCCGACCAGCGGACCGGGGTCGGCGGTCGCCTTCTGCGCGATGCTGACGCTGTCGACCCACAGTTCGGCGCGGCCCGCGACGGCGTCGACCCGGATCGTCCCGCCGGCGGCTGCGATGCGGCGGCGGGGCTGCAAGCGGGCACGATAGATCCGCCAGGACGCGGCGGGCTCGGCCGGAGTCGGCGTACCGGCCCGGACGAATGCCCAGAGGTTGTTGTCGCCGTCGGCAGGAGCGATGGCGGGATCCGGGCGCGAGGTGAAGGCGGGCGAACGACGCCAGCCCTCGATCGTCTGGCCCGCGGCGACCGCCGGTTCGGCCGGACGGGCAGGACCGGCGATGGCGTCGAGACGCAGGTTCGCCGGCGTCAGTCCCGGAGCGGTGGCCGTCAGCCTGATACCGCCACGCGTCGGTCCCGCCTGTACGATGACCTGCGCCAGACCGTTGAACAGCGATCGCGCATCGCCCTTTTCCGGTTCGTGGCTGTTGGGATCGCCGTTGCCCAGGCCGATGATGGTGGCATTCTGCACCGCAAAGCGGACCGGCAGGTTGGCGGTCGGAACCGGTCGTCCGCGCGCGTCGATCGCGTCGACCGTGATCGGCTGCGCATCGACCCCGTCGGCGGCCATGATCGTGCGCGCCGGCGTCAGGCGCAGCGCGACCGGAGCCCCTGCGGTTTCGTGCGCCGTCCGCGCCGCCGCCCGCCCGCCGCGATAGGCGATCGCCTCGATCCGGCCGGGCGCGTAGGGTACCGTCCAGTCGTTGCCCATCACCCGGTCCGCCGGCTGGCGTCCGAGCGATCGGCCGTTCAGCCGCAGCTCGATCGTGTCGCCGTTCGACGCCACGTGGACGGGTATCGCCTCACCCTCCCGGCCCGGCCATGTCCAGTGCGGCGCGATCGCGACCACGGTCCGGTCATCGATCCACTGCGCGCGGCGGATACCGGCGGCGGTCTTGGGGAAACCGCACAGGTCGAGGATGCCGAAGAAGCTGGATATGGTCGGCCAGGCGTGCGGGGTCGGTTCGCCGTGATAGTCGAAGCCGGTCCAGACGAACCCGCCGGCGACGAACGGACGCGCGACGATCGCCGCCCAGGATTTCCGGTGCGTCGCCCCCCAGTCGGCCGCTTGCGTATCGTAGCTGGTGATGACGTGCGCCGCCGCATCGGTGCGATAGGCGCCGCGCGTTTCGAACGCGCTGGTATCTTCCGAACTGGTGATCGGCTTGGCCGGGTTCAGCCGGTGGAAGCGGTCGTAGTCGCCCTGGTAATAGTTGAACCCCGTGACGTCGACGACCTGCGAGACGTTGACGGGGTCGAAGAACGCCCCGTTCATCGCCGCGGTGATCGGCCGGGCGGTGTCGAGCCGACGGACCGCGGCGGCCATGCGGCGGACCATTTCGACGCCGGCGTGCGTTCCCTGCATCGGTTCTTCGTTGAACACCGACCACAGGATGATGCTTGGATGGTTGCGGTCGCGGCGGACCATCCATTCCAGTTGCGCGAGATAGTCGGGCGCGGGGTTGAACACGCGGTTCTCGCCCATCACCAGGAACCCCATGCGGTCGGCATAGTCGAGCAGTTCGGCCGCAGGTGCGTGATGCGAACAGCGGATCGCGTTGCATCCGAGCGCCTTCAACTGTTCGAGCCGCCAGCGCAGCAGCGCATCGGGCACCGCCACGCCGACGCCGGCGTGGTCCTGGTGGATGCAGACGCCCTTCAGCTTCACCGGCTGGTCGTTGAGGAAAAAGCCGCGGTCGGCGTCGAAGCGGATGGTGCGGAACCCGACCGCGGTACGCCGTTCGTCGACCACCGCACCGCCGCGCAGCACGCGCGCCACCACCGTATAGAGCGTCGGCCGCTCGACCGACCATGTCTGCGGATCGGGCGCGGGCAGGTCCAGGGTCGCGACGACCTCCGCCAAGGCGTCGACGGTCGCATCGGCGCGGCCCTGCGCCACCGTCCGACCGGCGGGGTCGATCAGCAGCGCCTCGCAGGCCACGGTCGCTGCGGTGCGTTCGATGTTCGTCAGCGTCAGCGCGACGGGGACGCGCCAGCCGGTGTCGCCGCGCCGCGGATCGCAATGCACCCCGTCCTCGGCGATCGACACGCCTGCGCGGCGCGACAGCCAGGCGTGGCGGTAGAGCCCGGCGCCCTCGTACCACCAGCCCTCCATCGCGGTCGCATCGACGCGGATCGCGATGACATTGTCCTGCGTGCCGAACCGCGCGAACGGCGTCAGGTCGATCAGCACGCTCGAATAGCCCGACCAGCTATGCGCCGCGATCGTGCCGTTGACCCACACGGTCGCGTTGGTCGCGAT
>DASTEN010000393.1:0-2789 GCA_035709645.1 Sphingomonas sp. | reverse complement strand
TTCCTGGGTCAGGCGGGGAAGCGCTGCACCGCCGGTGCGATAGGCGACCTCGCACAGCAGATGCGCGACCCGGGTCGCGGCCTCCCGCCGGCAATTGTTGGTCAGCCACGCACGGGCGATGGCCAGGTTCATCTGCACTTCCTGTTCGACCGCCGTCCTGATCGATGCCTGACTGCCGACCAGATCTCGCCATGCCGCGGTGTCGAACACCGCCAGTTGCGCCGGGCCATGCGCCCCAAGCGCGGGAAGGCCGGGGCCAGTGGCTTCCAGCCCGACGATCTCCCCTGGCAGATGCAGGCACACGACCTGTCGCGCACCCGATCGCACGATGGCGTGATGGAACAGCACGCCCGACAAAACGATCATCACGCGGTCGCGCAGGCCATCGAACGCACGCGTCGAGCGGCCCGATCCGAGGTCGACGATATGCCATGGCAACGTCCGCAACGCCGCCGTCGCTCCCGCCGTCAAGGCGCCGAACGAAGACAGGCGCGCAGTCAGAGCAACGATCCCGTCCTTTGCTGAGGTTTCTTGCCTAAGGGTTTGGATAGGTTGCGGATGATTCATGACGCAGAGGTACGATTCCGCATCAATATATACTTTAATCTAAATCAGTATTTCAGTGTCGCAGTATCAAAAACTGGATAGCTTCCTATCGTATACAGTAGATTTGTACCCGTTAGACAGGCAATGAACGACTTTGATGCAGGCTAAGTATCTGTAAGCGCATATAAAGCGGCACAGCGGCGATCCGCTCCGGCCCGATGACGTTCCAGCACTTGAATAGGCTGACTACAGCTTCGCCCGCTTGGCGTCGGCCCATCGCTTGCCGTCGTCTCCACCCCACAGCAGCCAGGCGATGTAGCCCGCCGACGGATCACTCGTGCTTCCCCAGCCTTTGCCGTCCCTGTCGACCGAATGCCGCGCGAAATAGCTGTGGATCGATTTCACGTCCTCCGCCGACACGCCGTCACGATTGGCGAGTTGGTGCGCTCGCCTCACGCCAACCGCGGTTCCGCCGCGATCGAACTTCTCGCGCAGCTTCAGACCGCGTTTTGCGTTAGCGGCCATTTTCAGTGTCGGGGTGAATTCGGGGTCGGCCATGAAATGCTCCTTCGCCGACGGTAAAGCGCGCCGTCCGCCGGCGGTTCCGTGAAGAAGGGCCGGTCCGGTCCAGCTGCCACTCCCATCCGCTCGCCCGCGCTCCGTCACCGCCCGTGTCGGCGTGACGTGCGCAGCCGGCGGTGTCTGGCAGCACACCGAGCACGGGCCGGCCGATCGCTACAGCGGCCCGGACACCGTCACGCCATCGCGGGTGACACGTGCCTTGACGCCATAGATCGCCGCGATCGTCTCGTCGGTCATCGTTGCGGCGACCGACCCATCGGCAACGACCCGACCGTGCGCCATCCAGACCAGCCGGTCGGCGTAGCGCGCCGCCAGATCGAGATCGTGGAGCACGACCAATGCCCCGCCCCCACGGGCGACGAAGTCCGCCAGCAGGGTCAACACGCGATGCTGATGCCGCGGATCGAGCGAGGCGACCGGTTCGTCGGCGACGATGATCGGGGCGTCGGCGGCCAAAGCCCGCGCCAGATGCATCCGCGCCGCCTCGCCGCCCGACAGCGTATCGGCGGCGCGATCGGCGAGCGCATCCAGGTCGCTGGCGGTGATCGCGCGGGCGACTGCCGCTGCGTCCTGCCCGGCCAATCGACCACCACCGCCATAGGAGAAACGACCCAGCGAGACGATGTCGCGGACCCGCGCTGGCCATGCCACCGGGCGGGACTGCGGCAGATAGGAGATGCGCCGGGCACGCTCCGCCGGTGAGATAGCGGTCGCGGGCGACCCGTCGATTTCCGCGATCCCCGCGTCGGGGCGCAGCAGCCCGAGCAGCATCCGGAGCGCCGTCGTCTTGCCCGCGCCGTTCGGGCCGAGCAGCACGACCAGTTCCCCAGGCGCGACCGACAGCGTCACGTCGTCGACGATTCCCCCGAACCGCAAGCCTTCGGCGCGGATCATGCCCCCCGCCTCCGCGCCGCGATGACGACGAACAGCGGCGCCCCCACCAATGCCGCGACGACACCCAGCCGAAGTTCCGATGTGGTCGGGATCAACCGTACACCGATATCGGCCAGGACCAGGAACAGCCCGGCGAGCAGACCGGACGGCAGCAGGCTGCGGGCGGGATCGTGCCCCACCCATGGCCGCACGAGATGCGGCGCCACGATGCCGACGAAGCCGATCGCCCCGGCCAGCGCGACCGATGCCCCGGTCGCCAGTCCGGCACCAAGCACCACCGCGATACGCTGCCGGCGCAGGTCGAGCCCGATTCCCGCCGCCGCTTCCTCCCCCAGCGTCAGCGCCGACAGGCCGCGGCGCGTCAGCAGCAGCAGCACGACCCCGGCCGCCATGAAGGGCAGCGTGCCGGCAATTTCGGCAAAACTGCGGTTGGCGACCGACCCCAGCGTCCAATTGATCATGTCGGCCAGGCTGAACGGATCCGGCGCGAGATTGAGGAGCAAAGCCATGATCGCCCCGGCGAAGCTCGACAGGCCGACCCCGATCAGGATCAGGGTGGCGACCGACGATGTCCGCACGGCTGCAGCACAGATGACGGCAGTGGCAGCCAGCGCGCCGACGATCGATGCGGTGGGCAAAGCGATCGGAGATGCGCCGACCAGACCGTAATAGAGCGCAACGGTCGCCGCCAGGGTGGCGCAGGCCGACACGCCGAGCACCCCCGGTTCCGCCAACGGATTGCGCAGCAGGCCCTGCAACGCCGCCCC
>DASTEN010000392.1:0-4463 GCA_035709645.1 Sphingomonas sp. | reverse complement strand
CGCGTCGGCGTCGGAGTAGACCGCGACCGTCCGCACGCCCATCGCGCGGGCGGTGCGGACGATCCGGCAGGCGATTTCGCCACGATTGGCGATCAGCAGCGAACCGATCATCGCGCACCCTCGAACTTCACGAAGTTTGCCCATGTGGTGCGTAAGGTTTTTGAAGCGTCGTGTGAGCTTTGCATGGGCCGACGACTAGCGCGTCGCCGCCCGGTAGGAAATCGCTAATCAGCCCGACGGGCAGTCGATCTGGCGCTGGGTGTAGGTCAGATGCTGCACTTTCCAGCCTGCAGCATCGCGCACCATCGTGAATTGATCGGTGCCGCAATGCGTGACGCGGCCATCGGCACGGAAGATGTAGCTGGACCACACCATCGCGAGGTTACCGTCGATGTCGACGACCGGGTTGACCAGCCGTTCCTGAAGCAGGCTGGGGCCGTCGGTCAGTCCGCCGGCGAAGTCGGCCCAGCTGCGGGTGCGAACCGCGCTCGACCCGTCGGGCATCGCGACGATCGCGCTGTTGCGGCCATCGGTGCGGACCTGAGCGAGAATGCCGGCCGGATCCTTCGCGGTGACCGCGGCGAAGAGACGGTCGATGGGCGCGAGGACCGCGGCGGTTTCCGCATCGGGCGGCGGCAGGGGAACCGCCTTGGGGAGCGGCTGGACCGGCGTGACCTGGAGGGCGAGGGCGAGGGCGAGGAGGAGCATGGACCGCCCTTACCATTCCTCCCCGAGCTTGTCTCGGGGAGGGGAACCGCCCGGCGCAGCCGGGTGGTGAAGGGGCAAACGACCGCGGGCGAGGGACACGATGCCGGGGACGACGGCGTCTAGGTCGCGCAGCACTTCCGACGCAGGGACGCGAAGTGTGTGCAGGCCGAAGCGGGCGAACCAGGCGTCCCGCGCGTCGTCGCGCCGTGGACGGTCGCCGCGGGAATGGGCTTCGCCATCGACTTCGACGACGAGCTTGGCGTCGATACAATAGAAGTCGAGCGTCAAGGGGCTGCTTGGGTGCTGCTTGCGGACTTTCAGGCCGGCGGGGCGGCGGCGGAGGGCTTGCCAGAGGAGGATTTCGGGGAGTGTCAGGGTGCGGCGGAAGCGACGCGATCGGGCTACGGTGCCTTGTTGCGGCTTAGGTGCTTCGTCTTCTCAGCATCTTGCTTGCCCCTCCACCATGCTGCGCATGGTCCCCCTCCCCGAGACGAGCTCGGGGAGGAATTTGTCACATCCGGAACACGCCGAACTGCGGGCGGTCGGGGATGGGGGCGTTGAGGGTGGCGGCGAAGGCCAGGCCCAGGACGTCGCGGGTCTGCGCGGGGTCGATGATGCCGTCGTCCCACAGGCGGGCCGATGCGTACCAGGGATTGCCTTCGTCTTCGTATTTCTGGCGGATCGGAGCCTTGAAGGCCTCCGCATCGGCGTCGCTCCATGTGTCCGCATCGCGGTGGACGGTTGCCAGCACGCTTGCCGCCTGTTCGCCGCCCATCACGCTGATGCGGCTGTTCGGCCAGGTGAACAGGAACCTGGGCGAATAGGCCCGGCCGCACATGCCGTAGTTGCCCGCGCCGAAGCTGCCGCCGATCAGTACGGTCACCTTGGGCACGCTGGCGGTGGCGACCGCGGTCACCAGCTTCGCGCCATGCTTGGCAATGCCCTCCGCCTCGTAACGGCCGCCGACCATGAAGCCCGAAATGTTCTGGAGGAACAGCAGCGGGATCTTTCGCTGACAGGCGAGTTCGATGAAGTGCGCGCCCTTTTGCGCGCTTTCGGAAAACAGCACGCCATTGTTGGCGAGGATCGCAACCGGCATGCCCCAGATGTGGGCGAAGCCGCAGACCAAGCTGCTGCCGTAGAGTGCCTTGAATTCGTGAAACTCGCTGCCGTCGACGATACGCGCGATGATTTCATGCACGTCATAGGGCGCGCGGACATCCTGCGGGATGATGCCGTACAGCTCGTCCGACGCGTATTTCGGCGCGCGGGGATCGCGCAGGTTGACGCCGGCGCCGGTCTGCGGCGCGAGTGTCGAGACGATGTCGCGGACGATCGTCAGCGCGTGATCGTCGTTCTCGGCGACATGATCGACGACGCCCGACTTGCGGCCGTGCGTTTCCGCGCCGCCCAGTTCCTCGGCCGAGATGACTTCGCCTGTCGCCGCCTTCACCAACGGCGGGCCGGCGAGGAAGATGGTGCCCTGGTTGCGGACGATCACCGTTTCGTCGGACATGGCGGGGACGTAGGCGCCGCCCGCGGTGCAGCTGCCCATGACGCAGGCGATCTGGGGGATGCCCTTCGCCGACATCTGCGCCTGGTTGAAGAAGATGCGGCCGAAATGATCGCGGTCGGGGAAAACCTCCGCCTGGTGCGGCAGGTTGGCGCCGCCTGAGTCGACCAGATAAACGCAGGGCAGGTGGTTCTCGAGCGCGATTTCCTGCGCGCGCAGGTGTTTCTTGACGGTCAGCGGGTAATAGGTGCCGCCCTTCACGGTCGCGTCGTTGCACGCGATCATCACCTGACGGCCGGACACCCGCCCGATCCCGGCGATGATGCCGGCGCCGGGCACTTCGTCGCCGTACAGGCCGTTCGCCGCCAGCTGGCCGATTTCGAGAAACGGCGAACCGGGGTCGAGCAGACGTTCGACGCGGTCGCGCGGCAGCAGCTTGCCGCGGGCGGTGTGGCGGTCGCGCGAGGCGTCGCTGCCCCCGCGCGCGGCGGCGGCGACATCGGCACGCAGCCGGTCGACCAGCGCGCGGTTGTGCGCGGCATTGGTGCGGAAGATTTCGCTGTCGGGCGAGGCTTTTGTGTCGAGTACCGGTGCGCTCATGCCGCGTGGGTAGCGTTCCGTTGCAAGGTTGGGAAGCGGGTCTGGCGGATGCGGGACAACAGGCCTAGCGTGCGGCCGATATCCACGGAGTCGAAGAATGCTGCGTCGTTCCCTGATCGTCCTTGCCCTGCTCGCCACCACCGCCGCCGGTGCCCAGACCGGCCACCAAGCGGGCGTCGAGCGATCGTCGATGGACGCGAGCGTGAAGCCGGGCGACGACTTCTACCTCTACGCCAACGGCGGCTGGCAGAAAGCGACGCAGATTCCGGCCGACCGGTCGAGCACGGGGTCGTTCTACGAAGCGTTCGCCACGACCGAGCAGCGGACGACCGGCATGGTCGACCAGATCGTGCGCGGTACGCCCAAGCCCGGATCGCCCGAGAGCCGAATCGCGAATTACTATAAGGCGTACACAAACACCCGCGCGATCGATGCCGCCGGCATGAAGCCGATCGCGGCCGACCTGGCGCGCTTTGCCGCGATCCGTGACAAGGCCGCCCTGTCGCGCGCGATCGGGACGACGATCCGCGCCGATGTCGATCCGCTGAACGCGACGAACTTCCAGACCGAGAACCTGTTCGGCATCTTCGTGACCCAAGGCCTGGCCACGCCTGGGAAGGTCATCCCCTATATCCTCCAGGGCGGTCTGGGGCTGCCCGAGCGGGAATATTATCTGTCGGCCGATCCAAAGATGGCGGAAATCAGGACGCAGTATCGCGCCTATATCGCCAAGCTGCTGAAGACGGCGGGGATCGCCGATGCGGATGCCAAGGCCCAGCGCATCTTCGATCTGGAGATGAAGATCGCGAAAGCGCATGTGACGCGCGAGGAGAGCGAGGACTTCACCAAGTCGGCCGCGGTCTGGTCACGCGCCGACCTGCAATCGAAGGCGCCGGGGATCGACTGGGCAGCGCTCCTGTCCGGGGCCGATCTCGCCAAGCAGAACACCTTTGGCGCCTATCACGCTGCGGCGATCACCAATCTGTCCGCGCTGGTCGCATCCGAACCGCTGGAGGCGTGGAAGGATTGGCTGGCGTTTCATCAGATCAACAGCCACGCCGACGTGCTGCCGACCGCGATCGATGCCGCGCATTTCGCCTTCTACGGCACGACGCTCAGCGGCACGCCGCAGCAGCAGCCGCGCGCCAAGCGCGCGCTGGCGGCGCTGAACCGGGAACTCGGCGACGATGTGGGCAAGCTTTATGCTGCGCAATATTTCCCGCCCAGCGCCAAGACCGAAGTCCAGGGCATGGTCGATAACATCAAGACCGCCTTCGCCAACCGCGTGCAGCGGCTCGACTGGATGGCGCCCGAGACCAAGGCGGAGGCGCTGAAGAAGGTCCGCGGCATCGTCGTCGGGGTGGGCTATCCCGAGACGTGGCGCAGCTACGCCGGCTACACGGTCAGCCCGACCGATGCCTACGCGAACGCGGTGAACGGCGAGCGGGCCGAGTATCGCCACCAGCTGGCCAAGATCGGCAGGCCACTCGACCGCGCCGAATGGTGGATGACGCCGCAGACGATCAACGCGGTAAACCTGCCGGTGCAGAATGCGCTGAACTTCCCCGCCGCGATCCTGCAGCCGCCGTTCTTCGACCCCGCCGCCGACCCGGCTTATAATTACGGCGCGATCGGCGCGGTG
>DASTEN010000391.1:0-10189 GCA_035709645.1 Sphingomonas sp. | reverse complement strand
CTGCCCGTCGCTGCGCGCGACGACGGTATTGGTCGTCCCGAAATCCAGCCCGAGAGCCGGTTCACCCGTCGTCCCGCCCACGTCTTGCCTCCATGCCAGGGGGCGCGGCCTATCGCATGGCGGGCAGCTCGGGCCAATCCTTGGCGAAAACGGCGCGGACCTGCGCGATCGTCGGTACGGCACGCCAGGCGATGCCGATGTCGCGTCGTGCCGCGCCGGCCCCGCGTGATCCCACCTCGGCAAAGCGCGAGTCCTGCGGCCGGAAGATCGCGGTCTTGCTGCCGTCGCGTGCGGTCCCACCCATGCTGGTCCAGCCATCGGGGTGGATGTGCGCGTCCATCGTGCAGTCGATGAACACCGCCTGGCCCACTGCATTCGGATCGGCATAGCGGCCGTCCGCAAAGCGCGTGGTCGGGTGCCAGGGGCGGCCCAGCGCGATCGTTCCGTCGGCGACGCCGGCCTCGCGGGTCAGGCGCGATCGATAGACGACGATGCCGACCGGTTGGTCGATCGGGGTCGATGGCGCGGTGACATAGGACGCAAAACCGCCCTCGACCATCGGCGTACCGCGGCGTCGCGTCCGGATTTCGCTGTCCTCGATCAGCAGCATCCCGTTGCCGAAGATGAAATCGACGTTCCCTGCGATCAGGCTGCGGCGGATGACCGCACGGCGGCCGCGGGTGAACAGCGTATCCTGGTAGCCGAGCATCGCGACCCGATCGAACGAAACGCGATCGCTTGCTATGTCGAGCGCGACGGCCACCGCCTGCGACGCGGCGACCTTGCGCGGATCGCCCGCGGGCAGCGCGTCGTTCGCGGGGTGGTCGAAATCATTCTCGATCGTCAGGTCGGCGATGACGACGTCCGGTGCGGCGACCGTCAGCGTCGCGGAGCCCGCGGTGCCCCACCCGTTGCGGTCGTAGGATGCCGCGCGTTCGGCCACGGCGTCGTAGTGGATCCGGGTCCTGTCCCGCCCGGCGCCGATCAGCCGAACATGGGCACGGCGGATCGTCGGCTTGTCGCGATACGCGCCCGGGGCGATGCGGATCGTCAGCCACCGGCCGGTCACGTCGCGTTCGGCCGCTGCCAAGGCATCGCTGATTGTTGCGAAACATGCCGATCGGGCTCCGCAATCGGCGCGGACGGTCAATTCGGTCTGGGCGGATGCTCTCGTTCCGACCGTCAAAGCGGCGGCGACGAGAGCGAGAGGCAGCAGTCTGGTCACGCCGAAGGGTGTAACGCGCGCCGGGCGAATGTCATCCCTTGGCTGGATGACGTCAGTTCAGTCGCAGCCACGTCGTCGATTTGCAGAACAGTCCGCCCAGCACGCACCCCTTGCCGACGAGCTTGTCGTCGGACGTCACCCGCAATTTGCCGGCGAACGTGCGCCCCATGGTCGGGACGTAGACCCTGCCGGTGTAGCCGCCGTCGCCGGTCGGGCGGAATTCGCGGAAGATCTGCGTGCCCTCCAGCCGGTCACTACCCTTTTCACGCGCCGACGCCTCGGCCTTCGGGCTGGCCCAGATGACGGTCCCGCACACCGCATCGCCGCACGGATAGGCGCGGATGTGCACGGTGTTCTTCACGTTGCGCCACTCGCCGCTCAACGTCTGCGACGCCGTCGGCGCCGGCGGTCCGGCAACGGCCGGCACGGTGGCCAAGCCGATCGTCGCCACCGAAATCGCGCGCAAGATCCTGCGCATACACCAATCTCCAATCATAGCTTGGAGCGGATGTGGGGAGCGAAGCAGACCAAAAAAGGGGCGAGCCGCGGCGGGAATGTGACGGAACGTTTATCCTCCGGGCTTGCGCGCGTCGGCCGACATCCCTTCGCGGATGGCGCGAAATTCGGACCCCGGCTTCCATTGTGGCCACGCACCGCCCCGGGCCAGCTCGCCGCCGATCCGGCCGACCAGCGCGATATCCTGAAGGGCGCCTGCCAGGTTCCAGTCCGGGCTCCAGGCGTCGCAGGCCTGATGATAGCATTGGCCGGTATAGGCATCGATCCAGGCCTGTCCGGCCTTCGTCCCGCCCTGTTTCAGGTCGGACGCCCCGGCGATCCCCATCAGCAGCAATACGGGCACGCCGCGCCTGGCGAAGCTGAAGTGATCGGCGCGGTAGAACAGCCCGCGTTCGGGCAGGCTTTCGGGAGTCACGCGACGTCCCTGCGTCGCGGCGACGCGCGCCATATCGTCCTCCAGCGTATTCTGCCCTTTGCCGACCAGTACGACGTCGTTGGCCGCGCCCGCCGTCTGCAGGATGTCGAGTGTCAGGTTCGCCACCGTCTTCGCCATGGGATAGACCGGATTGGTGGCGTAATATTCCGATCCCAGCAGCCCGCGTTCCTCCGCGGTCCAGGCGGCGAAGACGATACTGCGGGCAGGCTTCGGCCCCGCCATCAGCCCGCGCGCGATTTCGAACATGCCGGCGATGCCCAGCGCATCGTCGTTGGCACCGGCGCGATAGATGCGGCCCTCCGCGTCGGGCTTGCCCTTGCCATAGGCGTCCCAATGCGCGCCGAACATCACGACTTCGTCCGGCTTCGTCGTGCCGGGAATGCGGGCAAGCACGTTGCGGCTGGTCAGCACCTCGTGCGTCACCGGTATGTCGGCGGTCAACCGCACGCCGGTCAGCGCGACCGGGCGAAAATCGGCGCGACGGGCGGCGGCTTTCAACGTGTCGAGATTCTGTCCGGCCGTTGCGAACAGCCGGCGGGCGGCGGCATCGGCGATCCAGCCCTGCAACCGAACGCTGGTCAGGGCCTCGGGCTTGCGCTCGATGTCGTAATTCTCACCGCCCGGACTGACGACGACGTTCCACCCATAGCCGGCGCCCGCCGTATCGTGGACGATCAGCGCCGCGACCGCGCCCTGTCGCGCGGCTTCCTCGAACTTGTAGGTCCAGCGGCCGTAATAGGTCATCGTCCGGTCGCCGAACTTGCCCGCGGCGGCCTCGCCGGGCTTCGCCTCGAAATCGGGGTCGTTGACCAGAAACACGACGACCTTGCCCTTCAGGTCAATGCCCTTGAAGTCGTCCCACTGCCGCTCGGGCGCCTTCACGCCATAGCCGACGAACACCACCGGTGCGTCGACGACCGCGCGATCGTCGGGACGGATCGTCGACAGGTAGACATCGGTGCCGAGCGTCAGCGGCGAAGCGGCCTGCCCGGCGAAAGCGAGCGTCGCGGGCGTCCCGAGCTTGGTGTGGAGCAACGGCACGCGCTGGACCCATTGGCCGTCAGGACCGGCCGGCTGGAGCCCTAGCTGCTCGAACCGCGCGATCAGATAGCCGATCGTCCGCTCCTCCCCCGCGGTGCCCGGCGCCCGGCCCTCGAAGGTATCGGATGCGAGGGTGCGGACCGTCTGGGTGATGCGGGCGGCGGCATCGTCCTGGGCGTTAGCGGTAGTGGACGCGAGCAGCGCGGCGACGAGCGGGAGGAAGCGGGTCATGCCGAGGGGTTTAAGGCCCCCGCTCCGACACACAACCCATCGTGCTCGCGCGCAGGCGGCAGCCCAGGGTTGTCGAGCGATGTCCTTACGTGACTCCGGGCTCCCGCCTTCGCCGGAGCATGGTGTGTTATGGCAGCGGCAGGAACATCACACGTCCGCCATGCAATCGCTCAAGTGCGATGCCGGCGAGGTTCTGTGCGCGGCGAACATATCGGATGCGGAGGCGCGCGGGCTTCGGCATGTCCTGAAATACCTCCGCCAGCGGCCGATACGCCATCGGCACCCGCGCCGACCCGCCCGCCTGCGCGATGACCGCGGCGGCATCGCCCAGCAGCACCGCATCCTCGACGTCGAGCTCGATCGCAAGTCGAACCGCCGCGATCAGCGCACGCCACTCGGCCTCCATGCTGGTACCAGGCCCCAGGTCCTGCGCGATGTGCATCCGGCCACGCACGACGACCGCCAGTTCCATACCCCCCGGACGCAGCCCGCCGTCGAAGAACAGCTTCGTCACGCGCCCACGATGCTGCGGGCCACCGCCTCGGCCGTCTTGATGCCGTCGACCGCCGCCGACAGGATGCCCCCGGCATAGCCCGCGCCCTCACCCGCCGGGAACAGCCCGCGGGTATTGAGGCTATGCCCGTCCTCGCCACGGGCGAAGCGGACCGGCGACGACGTCCGCGTCTCGACACCGGTCATGACGACGTCGGGGTGGTCGTAGCCCGCGATCTGACGGCCGAATACCGGAATGGCCTCGCGCATCGCATCGACCGCGAAGTCGGGCAGCACGGCGGCCAGATCGGTCGGCGTGACACCGGGGCGGTAGGACGGCACGACCGACCCGAGCGATGTCGATGCACGACCGGTCAGGAAATCGCCCACTCGCTGCGCCGGGGCGTGATAGTTCGAACCGCCGGCGACGAACGCCTTTTCCTCCAGCGCACGTTGCAACGCGATGCCGGCCAGCGGATCGCCGGGGTAGTCGCGGGCCGGATCGATCGCGACGACGAACCCCGAATTGGCGTTACGTTCGTTGCGGGAATATTGGCTCATGCCGTTGGTCGCGACGCGGCCTTCCTCCGATGTCGCGGCGACGACGGTACCGCCGGGACACATGCAGAAGCTGTAGACCGTCCGCCCGTTCCTGCAGTGGTGCGAGATATGGTACTCCGCCGCGCCCAGGATCGGGTTGCCGGCATCCTGTCCATAGCGCGCACGATCGATCCACGATTGCGGATGTTCGATCCGCACCCCGATCGAAAACGGCTTGGGCTCGGCATGGACGCCCGCGGCGAGCAGCATGGCAAAGGTGTCGCGGGCGCTGTGACCGACAGCCAGCACGACATGGTCCGCCGCCAGATAGGATCCGTCATGCAGGTGCAGCCCGCGAACGTGCCGATCGCCCGCGCCGTCGGTCTGGATATCCAGCCCGTCGACCCGCGTACCGAACCGATATTCGCCGCCCAGGTCCTCGATCTGCGCACGCATGCTCTCGACCATCGTCACCAGACGGAACGTGCCGATGTGGGGATGCGCTTCCGTCAGGATGTCCGCCGGTGCGCCGGCCTTCACGAATTCGGTCAGCACCTTGCGATTGAGGTGTCGGGGGTCCTTGATCCGGCTGTAGAGCTTGCCGTCGGAAAAGGTCCCCGCCCCGCCTTCGCCGAACTGGACGTTGGATTCGGGGTTCAGCACGCTCTTGCGCCACAGCCCCCATGTGTCCTTCGTCCGCTCGCGCACGACCTTTCCGCGTTCGAGGATGATCGGGCGGAAGCCGGCCTGGGCCAGGATCAGCGCGGCGAGCAGCCCGCAGGGGCCGGCGCCGATCACGACCGGACGCACGGCATCCGGCGGCGCCACGACGGCCGGCTTGTAATGCGTGTTGGGCGTCAGGCCGATGTCGCGGTCGCGCTTGAACCGGCCCAGCACCGCGCCTTCGTTTTTGACCGCGACGTCGATCGCATAGACCAGCGCGATGTTCGACTTGTCGCGCGCATCGTTGCCGCGGCGCGCGATCGAAAACCGGATCAGTTCGCGCGGGGTGATCCGCAGCCGCTTGCAGATGGCGGCCGGCAGCGCCTCGTCCGGGTGGTGGAGCGGCAGTTTCAGGTCGGTGATGCGGATCATCTCGCGCGCCCTGTACCGCAGCGCGGCCTCCTCTGCCACCGCTTGCCTCACCCGCCCTGGCCAATTATATACCGGGCGTTATGGAAACATGCGCTCCTGCACCGGCGAAGGGTCGTCCGCGCGAATTCTGCACCGATCGTGCACTCGCCGCGGCACTCGGCGTCTTCTGGTCGAAGGGCTATGAGGCCGCCTCGATGGCCGATTTGACGGAGGCGATGGGCATCACCAAGCCCAGCCTGTACGCCGCGTTCGGCAACAAGGAGGCGCTCTTCACCAAGGCGCTCGACCTCTATGAGGCCGAAAAGATGGCGTATGTGCGCGCCGCGCTCGAACAGCCGACCGCGCGCGCCGTCGCCGAACACATCCTGCGCGGCGCAGTGGACGCGCAAACGAATTGCGACGGACCGAAGGGCTGCATGGGCGTCGTAAGCGCCTCGGCGTGCGGCGCGGAGGCGGGATCGATCCGCGCCGAAGTGATCAAGCGTCGCTGTTCGTCCCAGGCCGCGATCATCGCGCGATTCGAACGGGCCAAGCGCGATGGCGACCTGCCCGATCATATCGATGTCGCCGGGCTGACCAATTATCTGTTCGCCTTGCTGCAGGGGATGGCGGTTCAGGCGGGTTCAGGCGCGTCGCGCGACGATCTCGAGCGGATCGTCGACACCAGCCTGCTGGTGTGGCCGACGCGCTGAAAAAATCTCTACCGGTCGGTACAAAAGTCATTGACGACCCGAAACCGCGTTTCTATACCGGTCAGTATAGAACAAGCCGCCAGGACATGGCGGTCCGGCTTTCGAGAGGTGGCCGTCATGTGCAACCATCCTGCTCCGCGGATGCGCGCCCCGTAACCGGCGCGGTCCAACCAGCGTAACACTCCAGCGGCGCGCTGCCCGGTCTCACGCGATCGGAAGAGCGTGTCGCCCTGCCCCATTCAGCGCGCGCCAAGGCGTATGCGACCAACGAGTCGCGGGCCGCGCGCACCGCGTCGAGGAGACACACCATGGCCTATGTCGATTTCTCCAGCGAACTGTTGCCGGCCACGCCGGCCGTTGCCCCGCGCGCCGATCCGACACCGGCCGGTGACCGACTGACCGCGCTCGAATGGTCGGTCGTGGCGCTTGCCCGACGCGACCGCCTGTCGTCGCTCGCCGCCCCCGGGCCCGTGTCGATCGCGCTCGGCAAGGTGTTCGGCACCCGCCGCCACAATCCGCATCTGGCCGACCCGAAGCTGGAGGCGCTACGCCGGATGGCGGTGCTGACCTGGCACCGCGGCTTCCGCGTGCCGGCCAGCGAGGTGAAGGCGTTCCTGCGCGCCGGCTTCTCGACCGCGCAATATGAAACGCTGACCGCCAGCATCGGCGTCGCACGCGACGGGCGGGCGGTCCGGGGGTGAGGAACATCCTCCCCTGCAAGGGGAGGTGGCCGGCGTAGCCGGTCGGAGGGGTGTCCCGCTATCCGGAAAGGTTGACCCCCCTCCGTCTGGCCTCCGGCCCGACACCTCCCCTTGCAGGGGAGGATCTTGTAGCCCCCTTGCCTGCCGCCCCCCGCGCCCGGTAACACCGGCGCCATGATCCTGCTGGTCGAAGACGATCCTGCGCTGCGTGTCCTGACCGCGCGGGCGCTGAAGGAAAACGGGTTCGAGGTCCGTCCCTGTTCCGCCGCGCCTGAAATGCTGCTGGCGATGGAGGAAGGCGACGTCGAACTCGTCATCCTGGATATCATGCTGCCCGGCACCAGCGGACTGGACCTGTGTCGCCGGATCCGCCGCGACAGCGACGTTCCGATTATCTTCATCAGCGCCAAGGGCAGCGAGATGGATCGCGTCGTCGGGCTGGAACTGGGCGCCGACGATTACATCTCCAAACCCTTCGGGACCCGCGAACTGGTCGCTCGCGTCCGTGCGGTGTTGCGCCGGTTCGAATCCGACGGCGGCGGCAGTGCGTCGCGCGGGCTGTACCGGTTCGACGGCTGGGTCGCCGACACGCCGCGTCACGAACTGCGCAGCCCAAGCGGCGCCGTGGTCGAACTGACCGGGGCCGAATTCGACCTGCTGACCACCCTGCTCGACCATGCCGGCCGAGTTATCGCGCGCGAACGCCTGTTGGAGCTCAGCCGGACGCGGCAGGCCGATGCGACCGATCGCAGCATCGATGTCCTGATCAGTCGGCTGCGGCGCAAGCTGTCGACCAAAGACAAGCCCGCGCCAATCGTCACCGTGCGTGGTGTGGGCTACATGTTGAGCGTTCCGGTCGAACGCGAGTGAGCCGGCGCCTGCGCCTGATCCCGCAGGGGATCATCGCCCGGCTGGTCGCGATCCTGCTGGTCACGCTGGTCGTCGAATTCGCGATCAGCACCGCGATCTACGAACAGGCGAGCGAGTTTTCGGTCCGCGAGGACGAAGCGCGACGGCTGGCCGAGCACCTGGTCATCGCGCGCCGCCTGATCGCCGAGCAACCGCGCGACCGCCGGGACGAGATGGCCGACGAACTGACGACGGATCGGTATTTCGTCCGCTGGAGCGCGCTGCGCCCCTCCCTGCCCGGCACCGGCGACAATCAGGAACGGATGCGCGACCAGATCGTGACGTGGGAACCAGCGCTGGCACGCACCGGGCTGCAGGCGCAGACGTTGCCGCGGGCCGGGTCGACCATCGCGGTCGGATCGCTGCAACTGCCCGACGGCGACTGGCTGTTCTTTCGCACGATCGAACCGTTGCAGACGACCGGCGCGACCTATGGCCGCGTCTTTTCCAGCGTCGTCACGCTGCTGGTGCTGATGCTGCTGGGCGGCCTGTTCATCCGTCAGACGCTCAAACCGATCCGATCGCTGACCAACGCGGTCGAACGCTTCGGCCCCGGTATGGACCACGCAGAGAGCGAACCGGAATTGCCCCGCGGCGGCAGCGGCGACGTGCAACGACTGGTCGATGCCTTCGATGCGATGCAGGCGCGTATCCGTCGTCTGATCGACGAACGCACCCGCGCGCTGGCGGCGGTCAGCCACGATCTGCGCACGCCGCTCGCCCGCCTGCGGCTGCGCGTCGAGGCGGTCGGCGACGCACAATTGCGCGGCGAGGTCGAGTCGGACCTGGAGGGGATGGAGGCGATGGTCACATCGCTGCTCGCATTCCTGGGCGGCGACGGCGAACCCGAAAAGCGCCGCCTGATCGACCTGGCGGTGCTGTGCGCGAGCATCGTCGACGACGCGAACGATCATGGGCACGACATCAATTACGATGGCCCGTCGCATCTGGAGCTGTGGGTCCGCCCGCTTGGTGTCCGCCGCGCGGTGGTCAATCTGGTCGAGAATGCCGTGCGGTACGGCAGCGAGGCGGGACTGGAGCTGACGACGGATGCGACGTCGGTCACGATTTGCGTCACCGACAATGGCCCGGGCATCCCCGAGGAATCGATGATGCTCGTGCGCGAACCCTTCGTCCGGCTCGACCATGCCCGCCAGCGCGATACCAACGGTTTTGGCCTTGGCCTGTCGATCGTCGAGCGGGCGGTGGCGGACGAAGGCGGTACCTTCACGCTGGCGAATCGTGACAGCGGTGGCTTGGCGGCGATGATCCGGCTGCCGATGCGGGCAGCTCCGAATTGACCGGCCCGACGTGCCCGTGACCAGGCCGGGGACCGCCTGGAACGGGTAAAAGGCATCAGCAACACTTCGTTACAGTGGCGCGCGGGTACGGAAAGACGCCGTCGGCTACATACTTCCTCGAACCGGCGCTCCCGCGCGTCGATCCATTCGAGGGTGATACAGATGCCGCATACCAACGACGTGATTGGCCGCGTTTTCGGGTTCGAGAACACCGTATTCGCGAACGAGGCCGGGTTGTACGGCAAGCTCGCGCACGAAGGCCAGGCGCCCAAGGTGCTGATGATCTCGTGCTCCGATTCGCGGGTCGTGCCGGAACAGATCATGCAGGCGCGTCCGGGCGAACTGTTCGTCATCCGCAACGCCGGCAACATCGTCCCCCCGTTCGCCCAGCAGAACGGCGGCGTCACCGCGACCATCGAATATGCCGTCGCCGCGCTGGGCGTGACCGACGTCGTCATCTGCGGCCATTCGGGCTGCGGCGCGATGGGCGCGCTGACGAATCCCGAAGGGCTGGACGCCCTGCCGAGCGTGAAGGCCTGGCTGAAGCATAGCCATGCCGCGAAATCGGTCGTCGATCACAGCTATCCCGATCTCGACGGGCAGGCCGCGATCCGTGCCGCCAGCCTCGAAAACGTCGTGGTCCAGCTGCAGCATCTGCGCACCCACCCCGCCGTCGCCAGCCGGATCGCCAAGGGCGAACTGACGCTGCACGGGTGGTTCGTCGACATCCACAGCGGCAGCATCCTGGCGCTGGACGGTGAACAGGGCCGCTTCAAGCCGGTCCGTGATGGTGAAGAGCTTCCGGTCGCGCTGTCCCCGGCGCGCCGGCTGGCCGCCGACTTCGTCGAAACCGACGACGCGGTCGCGGCATAAAGGGCCCTGGCCCGGTCGCGCCTCCCCTGCCGACCGGACCTGGTCCATCCCTTCCCTCGCCTGAAGCGGCCGTCCCGCCCCTCCCCCACCTCTAGGGACGGCCGCTTGTTTTTTCGGGACAAAACAAGAATAGAATT
>DASTEN010000390.1:0-2008 GCA_035709645.1 Sphingomonas sp. | reverse complement strand
GGACTGGCCGATCCGGGCGGCAAGCCGTCGGACATGCAGCATCTGACGCTGTTGCCGCTCGCCGACCTGCATCTCGAACCGCAGGGCATCGACAGCAGCAGTGCCAGGACGACCGTCGTCACGCTGGGGCTGGTCGGCGTGCTGACGCTGCTGATCGCGGTGGTCAATTACATCAATCTCGCCACCGCCCGTGCAGGGTTGCGCGCCCGCGAAGTGGCGATGCGCAAGGTATTGGGCGCCGATCGAGGCACGCTGATCCGCCAGTTCCTCGGCGAAGCGGTGCTGACCGTCGCCATCGCCGCCTTGGGCGGGTTGATCCTTGCCGAGCTGGGTTTGCCGCTGGTCAATGCGGCGGGCGGGTTGTCGCTGACCATTCCGTACGGCGTGGTAGTGCCGGGGCTGGCGCTGCTGACGGTGGTCGTCGGCGTGCTGGCCGGGGTCTATCCCGCGATCCTGTTGTCGCGCTTTCCCGCCGCCGCCGTGCTGGCATCGGCGCGGTCGCCCGGCGGCGGGCGCACGGGCACGCGCATCCGCGAACTGCTGGTGATCGGGCAATTCGGTCTCGCCATCGCCTTCATGATCGGGACCGCCGTGCTGGTCGCGCAGACCCGCCATGTCCGCACCACCGATCTGGGGTTCCAGCGCGACGGGTTGCTGGTGCTGCCGTCGACCGCCGATCCAGCGGTGCCGAAGGATCGCCTGCCTTCGATCCTGACCGCGATCCGTGCACTGCCGCAGGTCAAGGATGCGACCGTCTCCAACGCCGCGGTCGGTGGCAGCGGCGAAACCAACAACGCCAACATGCCGCTGCCGGGCGTCGCTGGTTCTGGACCGTCGCTGACCTGGGTCCGGGCGTCGGCGCGCTTCTTCGAAACCCACAATGCGCGGCTGCTCGCCGGACGCTGGTTCGACGACGCGCATGGCGGTGATGACATTACCGGCCGCAAAGGCACCGATCCGACCAACATCGTCATCAACCGTCGCGCGTTGACACCGCTGCGCTTCAGGACGGCGGAGGAGGCGATCGGCAAGACGCTGGGCGGTGATCGTCCGCGCACCATCATCGGCGTGGTCGACGATCTGCGCTTCGACACGCCGCGTATCGCCATCCCGCCGACCTATTACATCTATCATGGCAAGCCCGAAGACATCGAAACCTCGGTCACGACACTGCGGGTGAGCGGCGACCCCCGCGCGGCGATGAAGGATTTGCAGGCGCTGTGGCAGCGGATGGTGCCGCAGGTGCCGTTCGATGCGAAGACCGCCGACGACCGCCTGACCGACTTCTACGAAGCCGACGACCGCGCGACGCGGCTGTTCGGGATCGGCGCCGGCCTTGCCGTGCTGATCGGCTGCGTCGGGCTATGGGGCCTCGCCTCGTTCAACACCCAGCGTCGGGTGAAGGAGATCGGCATCCGCAAGACGCTGGGCGCGTCGTCGGTCGATATCGTGAAGCTGCTGGTCGGGCAGTTCCTGCGGCCCGTGCTGATCGCGAACCTCGTCGCATGGCCGCTCGCCTTTTTCGCGATGCGGACATGGCTGGCGGGGTTCGAGGACGCGATCGCGCTGTCGCCGCTGTTCTTCGCGGGCGCGACGGTGGTGGCGCTGCTGGTCGCGGTGCTGACCGTGCTCGGCCAGTCCCTCCGCGCAAGCCGTGCCGCGCCGGCCTGGGCGCTCCGGCACGATTGAGGGAAGCGGGCGTGGTCGATGCGGCCACGCCCGTATCGGCGGGACCGTGCTACGTCCGCGCCAGCGCCCCGCTGGCGACGACCGGGCCGGTCGGGGTCGGTTCGGGCGAACCGCCCAGCGGCTCGATCGATACCGCCAGCGCCGCATCAGTGTTCAACGCGGCGCGCTCGGCCGCCGGCAGCGGCAGGCGCGTCGCGCCGGTACGGGCGAGCAGGCCGATCGCGTGCGGCACGCCGTCACGGATGATCCACAGCTGCGCGTCCTTCCCCGCCGGCGCCAGACCGGGGGCGACGACGCGCACTTCGTTCCGGGCGAGGTC
>DASTEN010000389.1:0-3551 GCA_035709645.1 Sphingomonas sp. | reverse complement strand
GGTTTCCGCGACGATCTGGAAGGGATCCTCGACACGACACCCGACGGTCGGCGTACGCTGCTGTTCTCGGCAACGATGCCCAAGCCGATCGTCGCGCTCGCCAAGCGGTACCAGCGCGATGCGCTGCGCATCTCGACGGTGGGCGAAAATCGCGGACATGGCGACATCGCCTATGTCGCGGTGCCGGTCGCCCCGTCGGACATCGAACACGCCGTCATCAACCTGTTGCGCTTCTACGAGGCGGAGACGGCGATGCTGTTCTGCGCGACCCGCGACAACGTCCGGCATCTGCACGCCAGCCTGGTCGAGCGCGGGTTCGCCGCTGTCGCGCTGTCGGGCGAGCATAGCCAGAACGAACGAAATTCGGCGCTTCAGGCGCTGCGCGATCGCCGCGCCCGCGTCTGCGTCGCGACCGACGTCGCCGCGCGCGGGATCGATCTGCCCACGCTCAGCCTGGTCGTCCATGTCGAGATGCCGCGCGACGCCGAAACGCTCCAGCACCGCTCGGGCCGCACCGGCCGCGCGGGCAAGAAGGGGACGGCGGTCTTGATCGTCCCCTATCCGCGTCGCCGTCGCGTCGACATGATGCTGAAGGGCGCGCGGATCAACGCCGAATGGCGGGACCCGCCGACCGTCGAAGACATCCGCGCGCAGGACCGCGAACGGCTGCTCGCCGACCTGCTGGCCCCGATCGAGGTGGACGAAGAGGATACCGCGCTCGCCGAACGGCTGATGGCGGAAAAGACCCCGGCGGAGATCGCCGCCGCGCTGGTGCGCGCGCACCGCGCCGCGCTGCCCGCGCCGGAGGAACTGGTCGATCGCAGCGCGCTCAGCCCGCTGGAGCAGAAGGGCCACCGCGCCGGTTTCGACGATACCGTCTGGTTCCGGATGGACATCGGTCGGCGCCAGAATGCCGATGCGCGCTGGATCCTGCCGCTGATCTGCCGTCGCGGTCACATCACGAAGGCGGAGGTCGGGGCGATCCGCATCGGGCAGATGGAAACGAGCTTCCAGATACCCCGCAGCATCGCCGATCGCTTCTTCGACGCGGTGAAGCGCAGTGCAGGCGAGGACGAGGTCACGATCATCCCCGGCGACGGCCCGCCCGCGCAAGGCGGCGGCAGCGGCCGGCAGCGCGGTGGCCCGAACCGCCCGCAGCAACGCCCCGGCGGCGGCGCGCCGTATCGCGCGAAGCCCGCCGGCCCGCGCGGCCCGCGGCGGGGGTAGGCGCTCGCTCCCGATCGTCATTTCGCATCATCGTCATCCCCGCCCTCCGTCGTCATCCCCGCGAAGGCGGGGATAAATTTTGGCTGGCCTGCGTGAGACCCACGGCGTTCAGCGACTATTGATCCCCGCCTGCGCGGGGATGACGATCGCTGGGGTGGGGGAATGACGGCGGTCGGGGGCGGGGACGACAAACGGTCGATTCGAGGCGGCGCCTTTGCCGATCCGCCCCAAATCCCCTATCGCGCACCCATGCTCCGTATCCTCGTCGACGCCGACGCCTGTCCGGTGAAGGAAGAAATCTACCGCGTCGCGTGGCGCACCGACGTCCCCGTCGCGATCGTCAGCAACAGCCGAATCCGCGTGCCCGATCACCCGCTGGTCAAGCAGGTGACGGTATCGGACGGGTTCGATGCCGCCGACGACTGGATCGCAGAAAACAGCGACGCGCGCGCGATCGTCGTTACCGCCGATATCCTGCTCGCCGACCGGTGCATCAAGGCAGGTGCGACCGTCATCGCCCCGAACGGAAAGCCCTTCACCGAAAGCTCGATCGGTGCGGCGGTCGCGACGCGGGCGATCATGGCCGGTCTGCGCGCGGGCGCCGTGGGGGATTCGATCGGCGGGCCGAAGCCGTTCGCGAAGGAAGACCGATCGCGGTTCCTGTCCGCGCTCGACGCCGCGATCGTACGCTTGCGCCGCGCGTGAAGCCATCGGGGCTTCCCGCGCGTTCGCCCGCCAGATGACCGCCGATCCCGTCCCCATCCCCGCCGCGACTGTCGTGATCTTTCGCGATCGCGGGGGCGCGCCGCCTGAGCTGCTGATGGTCGAACGGTCGGCGGCGATGGTCTTTGCCGGCGGGGCGATGGTGTTTCCCGGCGGACGGATCGATCCCGGCGACCATGCGCTGGCGGCCGAACTGGGGCTGGACGATCAGGACGGCCCCGCCCGCGTCGCCGCGGTGCGCGAATCGATCGAGGAGGCCGGGGTCGGCCCCGGCGTTACGCCCGGCGACGCCACGACGATCGCACGGCTGCGCCAGACGCTTCACGGTGGGGCGACGATCGGGGCGGCGCTGGACGCGGTCGGCGCGACCTTCGATCCGCACGCCCTCGTCCCCTTCTCGCGCTGGTTGCCGCTGGGAATGCGGGCGCGGATCTTCGACACGCGCTTCTATCTGGCGCGAATGCCCGCGGGCGCGCCCGAACCGAGCGTCGATGCGACCGAGAACAGCCGTCTGGTCTGGACCACCGCCGCCGCGATGCTGGCGGAGGCCGATGCGGGCCGCGCGACGATCATCTTTCCGACGCGGCGCAATCTCGAACGCCTGGCGCTGTTCGACGATTTCGCCGCCGCGGTCGCCCAGGCCCGTGCCTACGCGATCCGCGCGATCACGCCGTGGTTCGAGGAACGGGACGGCGTGCGCCACCTCTGCATCCCCGACGATCTCGGTTATCCGGTCACCGCCGAGCCGGCCGATACGGTGCGCCGCGCGTGAAGGGGGTGCGCCAGTTCCTGATCGCGATGACGGTCGCGGCGGTGATCCTGGCCGGGGTGTTCGCGATCTATGCGGTCGTGAAATCGCGGCCGCAGGACCTGCCGTGGCCCCCTCTCGACCTCGCCGAGAAACCGGGGATGTTCACGGGCCGCAAGCTCGCCGCGCTGGGTGACGATTTCGCGCAATGTCGCGCGCTGCTCGACAAGGCGGGGGTACGATATACCGCGCTCGACCCGGTGCGCCCGGCGCAAGAACAATGTGGCTATGCCGATGGCGTGCGGCCGACCGGCGGGGCAGCGGCGCTGCGCTATGCGCCCGCCGGGCTCGGCATGGCGTGTCCGGTGGCGGCGGCCATGGCGATGCTTGAATGGAACGTCGTACAGCCTGCGGCGGAGAGGCATTTCGGATCGCCGGTGCGGACGATCGAACATTTCGGCAGCTACAACTGCCGGCGGCTCTATGGCCGCAGCTCGGGCGACTACAGCCAGCACGCGACCGCGGATGCGATCGACATCGCCGGCTTCGTGCTGCGCGACGGGACGCGGATCACGGTCGTGGGGGATTGGGACGGATCGGGGGCGAAGGGCGCGCAAAAGGCCGCGTTTCTGCGCGAGGTGCGCGACGGCGCCTGCCAGCTGTTCGCGACGACCCTGTCGCCCGATTACAATGCGGCGCACCGGGATCACTTCCATCTGGACCAGGCGAACCGCGGTGTAATGGGGTGGAGAGCGTGTCGGTAGCGCGAGTGGGATAAGCGCGCTTATCCCGCGGTGCGAAGCGCGCGCTACCGCGGCCGGCGGGCGCCAGCCCGACCGACGTCACGGGATTT
>DASTEN010000388.1:0-2619 GCA_035709645.1 Sphingomonas sp. | reverse complement strand
CTCGCCGACGTAGGACGAGATCATCTTGGCGACCTGGCGGCTGCGCAGCAGCTTGCCGAGGCCTTCGTTGTCGATACCGGCGTTGTTGCTGGCGATCGTCAACCCCTTGACGCCCGACGCCTGGATCGCGTCGATCAGCCGTTCCGGGATGCCGCACAGCCCGAACCCGCCAGCGCAGATCGTCATGCCGTCGTGCAGCAGCCCGTCGAGCGCGGCGGCCGCATCCGGATAGAGCTTCTTCATCGGCATCCCTCCTCGCATTTCGCGCCATGCGTTAGGAGGAAGCAGGGGAGTCGGTCAAGGCAAGTTGAACGGACGTTCAACTTTGTCATCGAGCATCAGACCGCAGCGCCCGCCAGATGGCCGACCGCCGACGTGACGGCCATCGCCGCCGCACCCCAGAAGGTGACGCGGATCGCCGCCGGCAGGATCGGTGCACCCCCGACCCGCGCCCCCACTGCACCCAGAAGCGCGAGCAGTGCGATGGTCATCGCCGGCAATCCCCAGAGCAGCGCGGTCGCCGGCAGGACCGTCGCCGTCAGCAGCGGCGCCGCCGCACCGACGGCAAAGCTGGCGGCGGATGCGGCGGCAGCCTGTACCGGACGCGCCACCAGCGCTTCGTGGATGCCCAGTTCGTCGCGAAGGTGCGCGCCCAGCGCGTCACGCGCCATCAGTTGCGCCGCAACCGTGTCGGCCGTGTCGGGATCGACGCCGCGCCCGACATAGATCGCCGCCAGCTCGGCCCGTTCGGCGTCCGGTGCCGCGTCGAGTTCGGCACGCTCGCGCGCTTCGTCCGCCCGTTCGGTATCGGCCTGCGACCGGACGGAGACATATTCGCCCGCCGCCATCGACATCGCACCCGCGACCAGTCCGGCGATGCCGGTCAGCAGGATCGCCGAGCGATCGGGATGCGCAGCAGCGACACCGGCAATTAGAGCGGTTTCCGATCGATCTGCATCATCGTGATTGCGTCAGGAAGGCTGCTGGCGAGGAGCGGCGCGAAGCAGGGGCTGCTGCGCCCCTGCAAGCGTCGCGACGACGTCCAGCGGCCTTCCTGGCGCAACCCCTTCGGGGCGGGCCGATTTTGCCTCGTGGCGGCGTCCCTCGTCAGTCACGATGCACCGGCATCGCTCCTTCCTCACTCCTAGCCACGAACCAAAATCGGCTCCGTCACGATGGTGCAGATCGGTCGGAAACCGCTCTAGACTGGCCGTCGACACGATCCCGTCGTTCGCGCCCAGTACCGCGGCGCGCAGCCATCCGATCCGCGCGACAAGATGCCGTTCCCGATGACCCCGCATACCCTGCTCCCAGACTGCCGCTGCGTCTTGCCCGAAAATGGGGCGCCTGTCGCGCAACGCGGACGAAGCCCAGAAACGAAAGGGCCGCCCGGTTTCCCGGACGGCCCAGTCTGCTTCCACAATTCGGAAGGCTTAGATCTTGTCGCCGAGCGCGCCCTTGACCGAGCCTACGCCCTTTTGCGTTTCGCCCTTGGCTTCCTGCGCCACGCCTTCGGCGTGCAGCTTTTCGTTGCGGTCCGGACCGTCGCCGGCCATCGCCTGCTTCGCGTTGCCGATGGCTTCGTTGACGGTGCCCTTAACCTTATCCATCATCTCGCCCATGTCGGTCACTCCTGTAAGCGTTGTAGTTGTCTGCTAAACGCGGTGATGACATGAGCGTTCCGAAATTTTCGATTCAGATCAAACCGGCGAGCGGGCTGGACGGATCGGCATAACGGCGCTTGGCCATGCGCCCGGCGCGATAGGCCAGCCGGCCACTCTCGACCGCAGACTTCATCGCCGCCGCCATCAGGATCGGGTCCTTGGCCTCCGCGATCGCGGTGTTCATCAGCACGCCGTCGCAACCCAGTTCCATCGCCGCCGCCGCATCGGACGCGGTACCGACGCCGGCGTCGACCAGCACCGGCACCCTGGCTCCTTCGACGATCAGGCGGATCGTGACCTGATTCTGGATGCCCAAGCCCGATCCGATCGGCGCGCCCAGCGGCATGATCGCGACCGCACCCGCATCCTCCAGCCGTTTCGCCGCGATCGGATCGTCGACGCAATAGACCATCGGCTTGAAACCCTCGTTTGCCAGCACCTCGGTCGCGCGCAGCGTTTCGACCATGTCCGGGTACAGCGTCCGCGCCTCGCCCAGCACCTCCAGCTTCACCAGGTCCCAGCCCCCTGCCTCGCGCGCCAGCCGTAGCGTGCGGATCGCGCTTTCGGCATCGAAGCAGCCGGCGGTGTTGGGCAGGTAGGTGATCGTCTTCGGGTCGATATAGTCGGTCAGCATCGGCGCGCTGGGGTCGCTGACGTTGACGCGGCGCACAGCGACCGTGACGATCTCCGCGCCCGATGCCGCGACCGCCGCGGCATTCTGTTCGAAGTCCTTGTACTTGCCGGTGCCGACGATCAGCCGCGAACGAAAGGTGTGGCCGGCGACCGACCAGCTATCGTCAGCAATCGCGCCTGCGTGGTCGCCGCCACCGACGAAGTGGACGATTTCCAGCTCATCGCCGTCCTCGACCTTCACCTCGTGAAGCGTCGAGCGCGGCACGACTTCCAGGTTGCGCTCCACCGCAAGCTTGGCGGGGACGAGGCCCAGGCTTTCTGC
>DASTEN010000387.1:0-4196 GCA_035709645.1 Sphingomonas sp. | reverse complement strand
GATGGCGACCGCCGTGGCCCGCGGAAGTCGGCGCATGTCGCCGTCATAGCCATGCGCCTGCGCGGTCGCCTGCGTGATACCCCAGCGCGTCGGTCCGCCGCGGTCAGCGGGGTGATCGCCATATCCGCCCTCGCGGTCGATCACCGCGTCGATCAAATGGTCGATAGTCATGCGTTCCCTCCGGTTTCAGAAGGGCAGACCACCTAACCGCGAAATTCCAACATTGATAGCTGAATATGACCCATTTGGTTACAAGAAAAGGGCCGCCGCGATACCCTCGCAGCGGCCCGAAACCAGGATGGTCGGACGTGCCGGTCAGCCACAGGTCACGTTGCGGCGGTCGATCGCCTCACCGCCGGCCGCGCCGGCCGCCCCGCCGAGCAATGCACCCAGCAGACCGCTACCGCCCGGCGCGATCGCGGCGCCCAGCGTGCCGCCGACGAGACCGCCGACGACCAGACCGGTCGTCCCGTCGCCGCGGCGGCAATAATAGCGACCATCGTTGCCATAATAGACGCGGTCATTCGACGTCAGGCGGCGTTCGCGATAGCGGGGATTATCGACGTAATAGCGGTCGGCGTAATAGCCGTTGTACGCCGGATCGGGCCGGTCATAGTCGTAGCTGGCATAGCCGCGATAGCGCGGGTCGACGCCATAGCTGTCGCCATATTGCGTGCAGCCGCCGAGCGCGGCGCCGGCCGCGACGATTCCGAGAACCAGGGTACGCATGGGAACTTTCCTCCTGTTTTCCCCGCGCCCGCCAATGGAATGATCGATCGACGGTAAAGTTGCCACCGATCGATGTTTACGTCGGATCGCGCACCAGCAGGAGCTTTGCACGCGCGTCCGCAAGCCCGCCGACCACCACCTGATATTCCCCGGGTGTCAGGGCAAAGCGCACGATCTTGCGGATGCCCGAGCAGGCCGGACCGTGGCCGTGGGTCACAGATGCGATCGCGGTGGTCTCGCGGATGCGATAGAGGTCGATCCACCCCTTCTGATCGATCGCGATGCCGTAGGTGCCGGACTTGGCGATCCGAAAGACCTGGTGTGCAGCGCGGCCCGGCTGCTTGGGCAATGGCACATCGTGCATGCGGACAGTCGCCGGATCCCACGTGTCGATGGTGACCGCCCTGCCCGATGTCAGGTCGTCACCGCTCATCCGCCAGCCGGCGAGTTCGGCAGGCAAGGCTACCGGGGTGGTTGGGCAGGCCGGCGTAGCGGCCTGGGCGAGCAGGAGGGCGGCGAGGATCATGGGTCCAGTCTAACCGGATCGGCGGCCGGGACATAGAGCATCACGTCGCGCGTCGCGCCCGGCAGGCGTAGCGTACGGTCCGGGACCAGGCCCACTCGCGTGAGGATCGCGCGTGAGGCGACGTTTTCCGCATTCACGATCGCCACGATCGGCGCAATGCCGCGGGCCGTCGCCCAATCGAGCACCGCTCGAACAGCCTCCGTCGCGTAACCCGCGCCGCGTGCCGCCGGCAGGAAGGCGTAACCTACGTCGACATGATCGAGCCCGTCGCGACGCACCAGCCCCGCCATCCCGAGCTTCGCGCCGGTCGCCTTCGCCTCCACCAGCCACATGCCGAAGCCATGCCGGGCATAGCCGGCGCGATACTTCTCCTCGATCGCGCGTTCGGCATCGACCAGCGACGCCACCCCGCGGTCGCCGATCATCGCGAGGAAGTCGCGGTCGGTCAGCAGGTCGTGGACGAACGGCGCATCGCCGGCGACGATCTCGCGCAGGATCAGCCGGTCGGTCTGGGCGATGGTCATCGGCACTCCCCTGACGCACCCTGCTGCCGCCTGCGCGGAAGCACGGTGGGATTTGAGTCCGCTTATAAACTGGGTCTTCCCCGAGTCGCCCCGAATCCCGATATGGGGATCATGTCTTCCCGCGCCCGCGTGATCGTGATGAATTCGGCCCTCGGACCGCTCGACTACCGCGTGCCGCAGGGCATGCATGTCGAACCCGGGTCGATCGTCGTCGCACCGTTGGGGCCGCGCCAGTTGCTGGGCGTCGCGTGGGAGAGCGATCGGTTGAAGTCGGAACATGTCGGCGACAACCGGCTGCGAAACCTGCTGGGCGTGGCCGATGTGCCGCCCCTGCCCGCGCCGCTGCGGCGGTTGGTCGAATGGACCGCGGATTATTATCTCAGCCCGCTGGCGGCGGTGCTCAGGATGACGATGCCATCGTCATCGGCGCTCGAGGGCACGAAGCTGATCGTCGAATATCGCGCGACCGGCCATGTGCCCGACCGACTGACCCCGCAGCGCGCCCAGGCGCTGGAGCGGATCGGCGCGCGTCAGGGGTTGGTTCGCGAACTGGCGACGATCGCCGACGTCAGCGACGGCGTGATCCGCGGCCTCGTGAAGGCGGGCGCGATCGAGGGTGTGGAGGTCGATCTCGATTCGCCCTTCCCCGATCCCGACCCCGATTTCGGCGCGCCCGTGCTGTCGGAGGATCAACGCTACGCCGGGGGCATCCTGCAGGCATCGGTCGCGGCGGGCGAATTCGAACCGTTCCTGCTCGACGGCGTGACCGGATCGGGCAAGACCGAAGTCTATCTGGAAGCCGTCGCCGAGGCGGTCCGGCGGGGGCAGCAGGCGCTGATCCTGCTGCCCGAGATCGCGTTGACCGAACCGTTTCTGAAGCGCTTCCACGCCCGCTTCGGCGTCGAGCCGGTCGCCTGGCATTCGGGCCTGCGAGCATCGCAGCGGCGGCGGGCGTGGCGGGGCATCGCGACCGGCCAGGCGAAGGTAACGATCGGCGCGCGATCGGCGCTGTTCCTGCCGTACGCGAACCTGGGCGTCATCATCGTCGACGAAGCGCACGAGACGAGCTTCAAGCAGGAAGACGGCGTCCATTACCACGCCCGCGACGTCGCGGTGATGCGCGGGCGGTTCGAAGGGTGCCCGGTCGTGCTCGCCAGCGCCACACCGGCGATCGAGACGCGCGCGCAGGTCGAGGCCGGGCGGTACCGCGAACTGAAGCTGCCGGGCCGCTACGGCGCGGCGCAGATGCCCAGGATCGAAGCGATCGACCTGCTGGCCGAACCGCCGCCAAAGGGCCGCTGGATCGCGCCCCGCCTGGTGAGCGCGATCGACGCGACGCTGGCGCGGGGCGAACAGGCGCTGCTGTTCCTGAACCGCCGCGGCTATGCCCCGCTGACATTGTGCCGGACGTGCGGACACCGGTTCCAATGCCCCAATTGCACCGCGTGGATGGTCGAGCACCGGCTAATCCACCGCCTGTCGTGCCATCATTGCGGCCACGCCTATCCGACGCCCAAGGCGTGTCCGGAGTGCAAGGACGAGGATTCGCTGGTCGCCTGCGGCCCCGGTGTCGAACGCATCGCCGACGAGGTGACCGCGCTCTACCCGGAGGCGAAGGTCGCGATAGTCACCAGCGACACGATCTGGTCGCCGGCCAAGGCGGCGGACTTCGTCGGGCGGATGGAGGCGGGCGACATAGACATCGTCGTCGGCACGCAGTTGGTGACCAAGGGCTATCACTTTCCCAACCTGACGCTGGTCGGGGTGATCGACGCCGACCTGGGGCTGGAGGGCGGCGACCTGCGTGCGGCCGAGCGGACGTTTCAGCAGATCATGCAGGTCGCCGGCCGTGCCGGGCGCGGGGCCAAGCCGGGGACGGTGTTGATCCAGACCCATGCGCCCGGCGCGCGCGTGATCGAGGCGCTGGTCAGCGGCGATGCCGAAAGCTTCTATGCCGCGGAAACCGAGAACCGCCGCGATGCCGATGCGCCCCCCTTCGGCCGCTTCGCCGCGATCGTGGTGTCGAGCGAGGACAAGGGCGAGGCGGAGGCGACCGCGCGGACGATCGGCCGCACCGCGCCGCAGGTCGAGGGGATGCACGTGTTCGGCCCCGCCCCCGCCCCGCTTGCGATGTTGCGCGGTCGGCACCGCTTCCGCCTGCTCGTCCACGCGACACGCACGCTGGACGTGCAGGACGTCATCCGCGACTGGCTGGGCGCACTCGACTGGGGGGCGAAGGTACGGGTCGCGGTCGACGTCGACCCGTATAATTTCCTCTAGAGCGTGATCCGGAAGCTATAGCTGTATTCGCTCCGCGGTGCGTTCGCGACGCCGGTGATCCTGACGGTATAGCTGCCCCCCGCCTGCAACCCGGTCACGCGCCATTGCAGATTGTTGGCCAGACCATAGCCGTCGTT
>DASTEN010000386.1:0-5297 GCA_035709645.1 Sphingomonas sp. | reverse complement strand
TTCAGCTGATCGGCGACGGGCAGGGCGGGGTGGGGGAGCTCTACGCCCTGCGGCCCGAGCGGGTGACGGTCGAGGCGGACGCGACCGGCTGGCCCGTCGCCTATCGCTACCGGGTCGGCGAGCGTGCGATGCGGTTGCCGGTCGAGGAGGTCGTGCACCTGAAGGCGTTCCATCCGCTCGACGACCATTATGGGTTGGGGTGCCTGGGCGCGGCGGCGGGAGCGGTGGCGACCCACAATGCCGCGACGCGGTGGAACAAGGCGCTGCTCGACAATGCCGCGCGGCCGTCGGGTGCGCTGGTGTATGACCCCGGCGACGGATCGGCGCTGTCGGGCGACCAGTTCGATCGGCTGCGCGCGGAGATGGATGCAGGGTTCGCCGGGGCGGCGAACGCCGGGCGGCCGATGCTGCTGGAGGGCGGCCTCAGGTGGCAGGCGATGAGCCTGTCGCCGGCCGACATGGATTTCGTCGGGCTGAAGGCGGCGGCGGCGAGGGAAATCGCGCTGGCGTTCGGGGTGCCGCCGATGCTGCTCGGGCTGCCGGGCGATGCGACCTATGCCAATTACCGCGAGGCGAACCGGGCGTTGTGGCGGCTGACCGTGCTGCCGCTTGCCGGAGCGATCCTGTCGGGGCTGGCGCAAGGGGTGCGACCGTGGTTCGCCGATGCGGCGCTGTCGGTCGATGTCGATCGCGTGCCGGCGATGGCGGAGGAGCGGGCGGCGGCCTGGGCCTCGGTCGCGGCGGCCGATTTCCTGAGCGTCGAGGAAAAGCGCGCGACGCTGGGGATCGGGGCGTGACCGCGCCGGTCGATGAGTTGCGCGGGATCGTCGAGGAGGCGGTCGAGCTGGGGACGGCGCGGGCGCTGGCGCGGTTGGGACTGGCCGACGATGCGGCGCATGGCGACCTGGCGGAACTGCGCGAACTGCTGCGCGCCTGGCGCGATGCCAAGCGGTCGGCGGTGCGCGCGGCGATGGGCTGGGTGGTGCGGATGGTGCTGGCGCTGGTGCTGGTCGGCATCGCGGTGAAGACCGGGTTCGGCGAATGGCTGCGCTAGGCTTCGCGGGGTACGCGGCGGTGTTCGATGCGCCGGATCGGGGGGGCGACGTCATCCGGCGGGGCGCGTTTGCGGGGGCGGAATGCGTGCCGCTGCTCTGGCAGCATCGCGGCAGCCCGGTCGGATCGGTCACGGTCGCGGAGGACGCGCGGGGGCTGCGCGTCATCGGCTCGGTCGACGATCCGGACCTTGCCGCCCTGGTCGCCGCGGGTGCCGTCGACGGGCTGTCGATCGGGTACCGGACCCTGGAGGCGCGGCATGGCGTGCGGCGGGAGTTGCGGCGCGTGGCGCTGGTCGAGGTGAGCCTGGTCGCGCAGCCGATGCAGCCGCTGGCGCGTGTGCATGCCGTATCGGACTGACGGATTTTCATGGGCTTTTGGTGGGGCGTCGGACTTCGGTTCGGCGCCCTTTTTCGTGGGAGACGGGAATGAGCGAGACGGATCTGGCGGCGAGCTTTGCCGCGGTGGAAGGGCTGGGCGTCGCGGGCGCGCGGCCGATGTTGAGCGGCGGGGCTGCCCCGAGCGGAGGCTTTGCGGGCTTCGTGCGGTCGGGCAGCGTGGTCGAGATGAAGGCGCTCAGCGGGACCAGTGACGCGGGCGGCGGCTATGCGGTCCCGCGCGAGATCGACGCGGCGATCGATGCGACGCTCAGCGCCATTTCGCCGATCCGCGCCGTCGCCAATGTCGTGAAGGTCGGCAGCGCGGGGTATCGCAAGCTGGTGACCAGCGGTGGCACGCCGTCGGGCTGGTCGGGGGAGACGGGGGCGCGGGCGGAGACGGCAACGCCGACCTTCAACGAGATCGCCCCGCCGATGGGCGAGCTCTATGCCAATCCGGCGGCGAGCCAGGCGATGCTGGACGACGCCAGTTTCGACGTCGAGGACTGGCTGGCGGGCGAGATCGCGACCGAATTCGCGCGCGCCGAGGGGGCGGCGTTCGTTTCGGGCAACGGGATCAACCGGCCGAGGGGTTTCCTGAGCGGTGCGGTCGCCGCGACGGGCGATGCCGCGCGCGCGTTCGGGACGCTGCAATATCTGCCGACCGGGGCGGCCGGCGCATTCGCAGCGAACCCGGAGGAACGGCTCATCGACCTCGTCCAGGCCCTGCGCGCGCCGTACCGGCAGGGGGCGAGCTTCGTCATGAATTCGGCGACGCTGGCGCGGATCCGCAAGTTCAAGACGAGCGACGGCCAGTTCCTGTGGGCGCCGAGCCTGGCGGCGGGGCAGCCGGCGACGCTGCTCGGATACCCGGTGGTCGAGGCCGAGGACATGCCCGACATCGCCGCGAACAGCCTGTCGATCGCGTTCGGCAACTTCAAGGCGGGCTATCTGATCGCCGAGCGGACCGAGACGCAGATCCTGCGCGATCCGTACAGCAACAAGCCGTTCGTCCACTTCTACGCGACGAAGCGGGTGGGGGGTGCCGTCAGCAACAGCGAGGCGATCAAGCTGCTGCGGTTCTCCGCTAGCTGAGCCGGCGATTTGCCTCGGCAAATCGCGGACTCGGCAAGGCCGGGCGGCGGAGGGGGTGCAGCCTCCTCCGTCCGACGGGCTTGCCGCGCTGCCCCACCCCAACCCCTCCCTGCGAAGGGGAGGGGCCTATTCAGGACATTCCAAATGACCGACCCATTTTCCAACGTCGCGGACGCCCCGTCCGCGCCGGCGACCCGGCTCGTGGCCGTCGTGCCGCACGACACCGATCCGCTGCCGGACACGCCCAAGGCGCTGTACGTCGGCACCGGCGGCACGATCGTGCTGGCCGGCATCGCAGGCGGCGACGCGACGCTTCTCAACGTGCCCGACGGCACCATCCTGCCGATCCGGGCGCGGTTCGTGCGCGCGAGCGGGACGACCGCGCAAGCGATCGTGGGCCTGCACTGATGGTCGCGGTCGTCGCGGTCCAGAACACCGCGGTGGAGGCCCGCGCCGGCGGCGTCTGGCGGATCACCAAGACCGGCGGGTTCGACGACAGTTTCGATGCGCCGGCGAAGTCGGTCGCGGCGATCGCCGGCGATATCGTGCTGCGCGCGAAGCGGATCGGGGGTGCCGACCGGCTGATGATCGGCGTCACCGCCAATCCGGACGAGGACACCGGCTATGTCGGGATCGATTATGCCATCGCGTACCGCGGCGGCGCGATCGAGGTGTTCGAACGCGGCGTGTACCGCGCCTATTCGTTCGACGTCGCCGACTTCGTCTGGATCGAGCGGATCGGCACCACGCTGCGATACCTGACCGGGCCGACGCGCCGCAGCGCGAGCGTCGTCCGATCGGTCGCGGGCGTCGCGGGGCCGCTGTTCTTCGACAGTTCGCTCGTCACGCCGGGAAGCGCGGTCGACGTGCGGTTCGATCGCGCGGGCTGGGACGTGGCGCGTGCGCGGTCCCGGCTGTCGCTGGCATTCTGACAGGAGATCACGATGACCGTGGATGATGCGAAGGCGTATCTGCGTCTGGAGACGGCGCAGGACGATGCGCTGATCGCCGGGCTGATCGCGGGTGCGCGGGGGCTGTGCGAGGCGTTTCTGGGGCAGCGGCTGATCCGCGCCGACCTGACCGACATGGTCCCGGCGGACGGGGCCTGGCACCGGCTGGCGGCGGCGCCGGTCGCGACGATCACGCAGGTCGGGGCGCCCGCGCTGCCGCTGGGGGTCTATGCGATCGACATCGATCCCGCCGGCGAAGGCTGGGTGCGGGTGACCGGCGGCGGCATGGTCCCGGTCGCCTATCGCGCAGGCATCGCCGACGACGACAGCGGCGTGCCCGCGGCGATCGCGCAAGGGATCGTGCGGCTGGCAGCGCACCTGTACGTCGACCGGACCGACGCGAGCGCGCCGCCCGCCGGGGTCGCGGCACTATGGCGCCCGTTCCGCCGCGTGCGACTGTCGGCCGGGGTGCGGGCATGATCGCCGACACGGCCGAAAAGGTTGCGGCGCGCTGGCGACAGCGGGTCGCCGCCTATCTGACGGGCATCCCCGGGCTGCGGGCGGACGAAGGCGCCGAGGGGGTCCGGGTCAGCGGCCGGCGGCTGCGGGCGCGCTGGCTGGGCGATGCGCGATTGCGCGATCTGCGAGATCGGCTGTGAGTGCCGCGACTGCGACCGCGCGGGCAGCGCTGGCGACGCTGCTGCGCGCCGACGCCGTGCTGGCAGCCACGCTGAACGGTGTGTTCGACGGGCCGGCGGCGCGCGCGTCCCCACCCTTTGCCGAAATCGGCGAGGCCACGGCGGGCGACTGGGGCACCAAGGATCGCGTCGGGCGAGAGCTGCGGCTGGCGGTCATCCTGCGCGATGCCGGCGAAACCAGCGCGCGGATCGGCACGCTGACCGCCGCGGTCGAGGCGGCGGTGCCGCGGCTGCCACGCGACCTGCCCGGCTGGCGGGTCGCCAGCGTCGCGTTCCTGCGCAGCCGCGTCGCCGGCGAAGGACCGGGTCGCTGGATCGCCGCAGTCGAATTCCGCGTGCGGATGCTGGCGACGGATTGAAATTCATTCGGGGAGACGAGGACATGGGCGTGGAGAAGGGCAGCGCGTTTCTGCTGAAGGTCGGCGACGGGGCGAATCCGCCGGCGTTCGCGACCGTCGCGGGACTGCGCACGACGCAGCTGAGCGTCAACGGCGAGATGGTGGCGATCACCAGCAAGGATTCGGGTGGCTGGCGCGAACTGCTATCGGGTGCCGGCGTGCGATCGGTCAGCGTGTCGGGGGCGGGCGTATTTACCGGCAGCGCGGCGGAGGCACGGCTGAAGGCGTCGGCGCTGACGGGACGGATCGACGATTATCGGCTGGCGTTCGAAAGCGGCGAGACGATGACAGGGCGCTTCCTGATCACGCGGCTGGATTACGCCGGCGATTTCAACGGTGAGCGGACGTACACGCTGGCGCTCGAAAGCTCGGGCGCGGTGGTGTCGGCATGATGTCGGCGAACCCGGCGCGGGGGGAAGCGTCGCTGCGCGTGGCAGGTGAACCGATGGTCGTGCGACCGACCTATGCCGCACTGGTCGCGGCGGAGGGGGAGTTGGGCCCGCTGTTCGCGCTGGTCGAGCGCGCCGCCGATGGCCGGCTGGCACTGGGCGAGATGGTCGCGCTGTTCTGGCATTGCCTGCGCGACCGGCCGGAGGGGCTGACGCGCGAGGGGTTCGGAGACGCGGTGGTGGCCGCCGGCCTGACGGTGGCGACGCCGGTCCTGCGCGACGTGCTGCGGCAAGTGCTGTCGGGGCGGTGAGGGGCGGCAGTTCCTCCCCGGCACGG
>DASTEN010000385.1:0-6154 GCA_035709645.1 Sphingomonas sp. | reverse complement strand
CACCGCTGGTGGGCGTTCGTCGCCTTCGTCGGACTGATGATTCTAGCGCGCGCGGCGAAGCGGGCCGGCGACCGGCGCGCGGCGGTGATGATCCATGCGACGGTCGGAACGCAGATCCTGCTCGGCGTCGCGACCGTCGTGATGGGGGTGCCGATCTGGCTGGCCGCCCTGCACCAGTTCGTCGGCGCGCTGGTGCTGGTCGCGACGGTCCAGGGCGCGCACGCGATCGGACGGTCACGCGCCTGATGGCCACCATCGCGTTGGTCCACGTCACCTTCGCCGACGCTGCGGAGGCCGAGCGGATCGGGTCGACGATGGTCGCCGATCGCCTTGCCGCCTGTGTTACGATCCATCCGCCCTGCCGGTCGATCTTCCGGTGGAACGGCAAGGTCGATCGCGCGCAGGAGGTGCCGGCGACGTTCAAGACCTCCGGCATGCGCGCCGAACGCCTGCGCGCGGCCATCCTGCGGCTGCATAGCTACGAACTGCCCGTCATCGAAACGACGACGGCCGAGGTCGATGCGCAGATCGTCGAATGGATCGCCGACGCGACGACCTGAAGTGGTGCGGTAATCAGATACCCGTCAGCAAAGCCGCGCTTTGCTTGACTTTCCGGAGCCATTGCACCATTGGGTCGGCGTCCGCGCCGCTCCACGTCTGGGGCGGCGCGCTGCATTTGACGAGGTCTAGCCCATGAAGGCGCTGATGAAGACCACCAAGTCGGCCAAGCCGCACGAGGTGGAGAAGAAGTGGCATCTGATCGATGCCGAAGATCTGGTGGTCGGCCGTGCTGCGGTGATCATCGCGAACCTGCTGCGTGGCAAGCACAAGACGAGCTTCACCCCGCACGTCGATTGCGGTGACAATGTCATTGTCATCAACGCCGACAAGGTTCAGTTCACCGGCAAGAAGCGCACCGACAAGGTGTACTACAAGCACACCGGTTACCCGGGCGGCCTGAAGGAAGTGACCGCGGACAAGATCCTGGCCGGCCGCTTCCCCGAGCGCGTTCTGGAGAAGGCCGTCGAGCGCATGATCCCGCGCGGGCCGCTGGGTCGTCAGCAGATGCGCAACCTGCGCATCTTCGCCGGCAGCGAGCATCCGCACGCCGCCCAGAACCCCGAAGTCCTCGATGTGGCCGCGCTGAGCCGCAAGAACAAGGTGGGCGCATAATGTCCGACAACCGCCAGTCCCTCGCCGATCTCGGCGCCATCGCCGCCGGCCAGCCGGTATCGACCGAAACCGCCGGCACCGCGACCGACGCAACCGTCCAGGCGCAGCCGACGACGCCGCTGCGCGCGCAGGAACTCGACAAGCAGGGCCGTGCCTATGCGACCGGTCGCCGCAAGGACGCCGTCGCCCGCGTGTGGCTGAAGCCGGGCACCGGCAAGATCACCGTCAACGGTCGCGACCAGGAAGTCTATTTCGCACGGCCCACGCTGCGCCTGGTCATCAACCAGGTGTTCGGCGTCGCTGGTCGCGAAGGCCAGTACGATGTCGTCGCCACCGTGAAGGGCGGCGGCCTGTCGGGCCAGGCCGGCGCGGTCAAGCACGGCATCGCCCAGGCGATCACCCGCTACGAGCCGGCGCTGCGCAGCCCGGTCAAGGCCGCCGGCTTCCTGACCCGCGACAGCCGTACGGTCGAGCGTAAGAAGTACGGCAAGGCGAAGGCCCGCCGCAGCTTCCAGTTCAGCAAGCGCTAAAAGTTTCCGGGATTGCGCGAGCAATCTCGAGACACGGCGTGCCGAGCGGCAGGATCAGCAAAGCTGTTCGTGTCCGACCGCACGCCGGCAAAAGCTTCGGAAAGGGCGATCCGGCAACGGGTCGCCCTTTTTGCATTCGGTAACCATCGTATCGCGCAACGCCGACGTCGATTGTCGCGTTCGCATTCTGCCCGTCACATGCGTAGAACGTCCTGTCGCGTGACGTAAGTCTTAACAGATACTTAGCCATGTTAACCGCTTTCTGCGCTGCCCGACTTCGGCTATGATGCGTGTGGGGCCGACGGGGATGCGCGTCGGGCGGGGACGTAATCCATGGCGGTTTTCCAGCGGCGGGCCGGACGGCTTGCGGTATGTTTCGGGGCATTGGCGACACTGTCGGCGTGCGGCGGCGGAGGAAGCTCCGGCAGCTCGAGCGGTGGGCTTGTCAGCGTCACGCCGGCGCCGACGCCATCATCGTCACCGTCCCCTGCCCCGGTCAGCAGCCAGGACGCGGTGCGCCTTGCCCAGCAGGCGACGTTCGGGCCGACGCCCGAGGTCGTGAATCGCATCGTCACGCTCGGGATCAATGGCTGGATCGACGAGCAGTTCGCCGCGACCGGCAGCAGATATGACGACATCGCGTCGACGACCGCGGTTGCGCAGAACTTCTGCACCGGCAGCACCGACACGGCCTGCAATCGCAAATATTTCAGTCGCGAACCGGTCGCGATGCGCTTCTACGCCGACGCCATGGTGGCGCCGGACCAATTACGCCAGCGCGTCGCGTTGGCACTCAGCGAAATCCTCGTCGCCTCCGAAACCGAGGTCAACGAAACGACCGGGATCGCAGCCTATCAGCAGATCCTGCTGAACGGCGCGTTCGGCAATTATCGCGATCTGATGATGACGGTCACCCTGTCGAGCTTCATGGGCGACTACCTCGACATGGCGGACAGCAATCGCACCGCGCCATCGGAGAATTATGCGCGCGAAATGCTGCAGCTGTTCAGCATGGGGCCCGACCAGCTCAACATGGACGGTACGCGCAAGTTGGATGCGACCGGCGCGGCGATCCCGACGTATACCACCGACGACATCAAGGGCGTGGCGAAGGCGCTGACCGGCTGGACGTATCCGCGGCTGAACGGCGGCGCGGTGACCGATGGCAACCTGCGCGACTATTCGAAGCCGATGATCGAGATTGCGGCCCGCTACGACACGTCGGCCAAGACGTTCCTCGGCACCACCGTTCCCGCCGGCGCCTCGCAGTCCGACAGCGTGAAGGCCGCGGTGGATGCCGCTTTCAACAACGCCTCGACCGCGCCGTTCGTATCGAAGGCGCTGATCCAGCAGCTCGTCACCTCCAACCCGTCTGCCGCGTATGTCGGGCGGGTCGCGGCAAAGTTCGCGGACAACGGCTCGGGCGTACGCGGCGACATGAGGGCGGTGATCCGCGCGATCCTGACCGACAGCGAAGCTCGCGGCGCGCCCCGGACCGGCACATCCGACGGAAAGGTCAAGGAGCCGATCCTGCTGATGACCTCGCTGATGCGCGCGGTCGGAATGACCACCGACGGTTATGCCTTCGTCACGCAAGATTCCGGGTTGGCGCAGCCGGTATTCCGCTCGCCCAGCGTCTTCAACTTCTATCCGCCCGATTATCCCCTGCCAGGCAACACCGCGTTGAAGAGCGGCCCGTCGAAGCTGATGACGACGTCGAACATCACGCGCTTTCACAATTTCGTCTACAATTGGACGATCTCAGGCGATCAGACGCGAAGTGAATTCACCACAAATCCCGGCATTCCGGGTTGGGTCGGCAGCAAGACCGAATGGGGTGCGTGGGAGGCGATGGGCACCGACATCGATGCGATGATCACGCGCATCGACCTGTTGATGATGGCCAACACCATGACCGATGCGCAGAAGCTGGCGCTGAAGGCGGCGGCGACGGCCATCACCAACGCAGACGCCGCACTTCAGGCCCGCCGGCGCGCGCAGATGCTGCTGTATATCGTGGGCACCAGCCCGCTGTTCCTGGTCGACCGGTAAGGGGGCGAGCGAGACATGAAGATCACCCGTCGCGATTTCGCTACCTTCGTCGCCGGCACGGGTGCTGCTGCCGCGCTCGGCCAGCTTGCACGGACCGCCTCGGCCGCGCCCAACGGCAGCTACCGTGCCATGGTGGGTGTGTTCCTGTTCGGCGGCAACGACGGCTGGAACATGGTCGTGCCAACGGACAGCCGCTATTCCGGCTATGCCAGCGCGCGAGGTACCGTGGCGCTGGCGCAGAACAGGCTGACCGCGCTCGACGGATCGGCATTCGCGCTGCATCCGGCAATGTCGGCGCTAAATCCGGTCTGGGGGGAAGGCGCGATGAACGTCGTGCTGAACACCGGAACCCTCTACGCCCCGCTGACCAAGTCGCTGTACCAGACCCGCACCGATCTGCGGCCGACCAACCTGCAAAGCCATTCGGACGAACAGGCCCATTGGCAGGGCCTGCGCGCACGCAGCGACAATTACGACGGCTTCATGGGCCGCATCGCCGATCGCGCGTCGCAGACGTCGACACCGTCGCTGATTTCACTCGGCGGATCGAACCTGGCGGTGATCGGTCAGCGCAGCTCGCCGCTGATCCTGCCGTCGACCGGTACCTTGTCCCGAACTGGCTTCACGGCCGGAACATCGGCCAAGAACGCCGCGATCGATGCCTTTGCCAACGCCGCTGGTCTCGGCACCATTGCCGACGTCACCGCCAAGCAGATCACCGCCGCGTACACGCAGGCAACGACCGCCAACACGATCCTGACCGCGTCGAGCGGTGTCGACGCGTTCTTCGTCAATCCGACGACTGGAGCGACGTTGACCAGCGACGTGTCGCGCCAGTTGCTGCGGGTCGCCCGGATGATCGAGGCGCGATCCGTTCTCGGACATGATCGCCAGACGTTCTTCGTCACGCAGGGTGGCTATGACAACCATTCGGCGCAGGTGAACACCGATACGTCCACCGGAACCCACGCGAACCTGCTCGGCGACCTCGCGATGGCGCTTGCCGCCTTCTACAAGGCGATGAAGTCGATGGGGATGTCCGAAAACGTCACCGCCTTCACGATGAGCGACTTCGGGCGCACGTTCAAAGGCAACGCCCAGATGGGCACCGATCACGCCTGGGGCAGCAACCATTTGGTCATTTCGGGCAACCTGCGGCCCAGGATGACGCACGGCATCTATCCCTCGACAGTGCTGGCCGGCAATGACGACGTGTCGTCGGAGGGGCGGTTCATTCCGACGATCGCGCAGGAGGAATATCTCGGCGCGATCGCCAAGTGGCACGGCGTGGTCGACGGCGACCTCAGCTACGTTCTGCCGAATTGGTCGACCTGGACCACCAACGGCCGCGCGCCGCTGGGGCTGTTCGCCTGAGCGGCCCCGGGGACGCATCAGCGACCTGTCCGTCCCGTCAGTAGCGGGTCGATGCGCTCGGCCTGGGTAGCAAGCCCTGCTTTCGCCCGATCAAGCAGGCATCGTTTTGGCGACGCGTTCGGCCGTACTATTCACGTCAACGCGCTAGATTGCTCCCTACAGCCGGCGCAAGCCTCAAGCGGCCCGGCCGACACGCGCCGGGCCGCTCCCCGTCAGTCTTGGTCCAGCAGGCCGACGAACGCGCGGGTCACCGCCGAGACGTTGGCGCAGGCGCGCTCCAGCCAGTCGGGCAGGTGATTGGCATCGGCCTCTCCACCCGCCAGATCGGACAGGCTGCGAAAGATGATGAACGGCACGCGGTTGGCGAACGCGACGTGCGCGACCGCGGCGCTTTCCATGTCCAGCACCGCCGCGCCGAACGTCGCGTAAAGATAGTCGCGATAGGCCGCGTTATCGACGAACGCCGTGCCACTCAGCCCCGCGCCGCCAACGGTCAGGTCGTGCGCCTGTTCGAGAGCACGCGCGATACCGAGCAGCCGTGCATCCGCGTCGAACCACCGACGTTCGTGCTCCGACTGATCGTCGTGGCCGACGATCACATCGCGCGGAATCATCATGCCGAACGGCGGCAGATCGGTGGCGCCTGGCAGGGGCGGCAGGACCGGGCCCGTCGGCGTCGCTCGCCCCATTCCGACTTCGAGAAACTGTCCCCAACGCGCCGGCGCCAGCACATGGCCGACGTTGTTCGCGGGATCCAGCCCGCCGGCCACGCCCGATACCACGATCCGCGATACGGCGAACCGGTCGAGCAGGGCCTGCGTCGTCATGGCCGCATTGACCATGCTGACCCCGGTCTGTGCCAGAATCACGTTCCGCCCGGACAATCGACCGGTCAGGACGGTGCGCCCGCGCAGGCGATGCGGCTCCGCCGATTCGATATGTGGCACCATCGCCGCCCATTCGGGCGGGAACGCGACCAGGACGAGCGTGCGCGGCGTCAGAAGACCGCCGCGACCAGCTGACGG
>DASTEN010000384.1:0-2429 GCA_035709645.1 Sphingomonas sp. | reverse complement strand
CACCGGCCGGGGGGTGACGCCCGGCGGCGCCAGCGCCGTCATTCGAACACGGTGAATGGCGGCCGACCGTCCAGATAGGCGGTCGTCGGCGTGTCGATCGGGAACCCCCGCAGCACCGCCTTGCGCACGACGCGACGCACGTTTTCCAGCGTGCGTGCCGACGTCTCCTGCGCCGTCGCGGTCGCCATCCAGCCCTGCGACACCAGCAGGCCGCGACGGACCTGGATCAGCGACCGGCCCGGCTGGGTCAGCCGCGACGTGCGGCGCCGCACGGTGGTTTCCGACAGCCCCAGCACCCGCGCGATCACGCTCGATCGGACCGCGTGATTTTCGTTCATCGGCCGACCCAGCGCCTGACCATCGTCGGCGTAGCGTCGGAAATTGGCGTTCAGGACCGTCGAAAAGATCGTCAGGTCCAGCCAGTCGCCGTGTATCCCGCGGTGGCTTTCGACCGTGGACAACATGATATCGACCGCGCCGCACACGCCGACCGCCAAGGTGTGCGCAGCGGCCATCGACCCGGCGTTCTGCGGTGGCGCGGGTGCCGGCAACGATGCCGCGTGATCGCCGCGAAAATCCTCGACGAAGCGGACGAAGACATCGTTCGTCAACCGCATCAGTGCGTTGACGTCGGCCCGTTCGATCACCGACGGAGCGGCGATCACCCCGCCCTTCACCCTCTGGCAATATCCCGCCGCGATCAGCGCATTGACGTGACGCCGGACCGTTTCGAACGACCGGTTGAGCGAGATCGACAGGGAATGTGCCGAAATCGGCCGCGGTTCGGAAACGCCGGACAGTCCTTCGCGGACGACCAGGGCAAAGATGACGAAACGATCGATATCGCCTTCGAACAGACGCAGCCCCACGGCGTTGATCGCCGTCTGCATTTCAGCCAGCAATCGCGTCAGCGGACGGATCGGCAGATCATCATTCGGTATGATGTTGGCAAGATAGGGCATTGGTTCACATCGTTTCTGCTCAACCTTTATGATCGAAAGTAACCTTACGTCATCCTATCATCCCAAAATTTGACCGTTTTGAGTAATTGATGAGGCTTTCATTCATGAAATCATCAGGTCATCGACAAGGGGCTGGGCCGCCGCGCCGCCTTGTGCCAGAGGCGGTGGCATGACGGCCATCGGCATTTACGGCAGCATGGGACGGATGGGGCAGGCCATCGTTCAGGAACTCTCGGGCCTGGGTGCGCGCCATGCGGGCGGCGCCGATGCGGCGGACGATCCCGGACCGATCGCGCAGGCGGCCGACGTCTTGGTCGATTTCTCCGCCCCCGCCGCGCTCGCCGCGCATCTGGCCGCCGCCCGTGCCGCGCGAACCCCGATCGTCATCGGCACGACCGGCCTGTCGGGTACGCACCACGCGCTGATCGACGACGCCGCTGTCGATATCGCGGTGCTCCAGACCGGCAACACGTCGCTGGGCGTAACGCTGCTGGCGCAATTGGTGCGGGAGGCGGCATCGCGGCTGGACGTCGACTGGGACATCGAAATCGTCGAGATGCATCATCGGCACAAGGTCGACGCGCCGTCCGGCACCGCCTTGCTGCTGGGGGCCGCCGCCGCCGATGGGCGCGACACGACGCTTGCCGACAGCAGCGTCTACGACCGCGCGGGCGTCACCGGGGCGCGCAGCGAAGGGACGATCGGCTTCGCCTCGCTGCGCGGGGGGTCGGTGATCGGCGATCACAGCGTCATCCTGGCCAGCGAGGGCGAACGGATCGAGCTGGTCCATCGTGCCGACAGCCGGGCGATCTTCGCGCGCGGCGCGGTGCGCGCGGCGCTGTGGCTGGCGAAGCAACCCGCCGGCCGCTACGCGATGGCGGAGGTGCTGGGACTTTGAAGAAGGGCGACATCGTCACCTTCTTTCACCGCTTGGCGGAACACGATCCGCACCCGGTGACCGAGCTCGAATATTCCAATCCCTTCACGCTGCTGGTCGCGGTCGCCCTGTCCGCGCAGATGACCGACGCCGGCGTCAACAAGGCGACCCGCGCGCTGTTCGCCGTTGCCGACACGCCGGAAAAGATGGTCGCGCTCGGCCTCGATACGATCCGCGACCATGTCCGCACGATCAACTTCAACAACACCAAGGCGAAGAACGTCCTGGCGCTCAGCGAAGCGTTGGTCCGCGATCACGACGGCGTCGTACCGGACGATCGCACCGCGCTGGAGGCGCTGCCCGGCGTCGGGCGCAAGACCGCGAACGTCGTGCTCAATACCGCCTTCGGGCAGGAAACCTTTGCCGTCGACACTCACATCTTCCGCGTATGCAACCGGACGAAGCTTGCCGCCGGCAAGGACGTCGTGGCAGTCGAGCAAAAGCTCGACCGGGTCGTGCCCCAGCCCTTTCGTCTGCACGCGCACCATTGGCTGATCCTGCACGGCCGGTACACGTGCAAGGCGCGCAAA
>DASTEN010000383.1:0-4662 GCA_035709645.1 Sphingomonas sp. | reverse complement strand
GACGGGGCGATGGCGCGCGCGCCGATGCGTGCCCCCTGGGACCGCGCGCGGCGGGTCGCGGCACGGGCACTGGCCGGCTACGTCTTCGCGCCCGTCGGCATGGCGACACACTACCACACCTATGCCGTCACACCCGCGTGGAACCGCAGTCTGGTGATGACCGGCATGTTCGGCGCCCACCTGTTCCATCGGTGGAAGGGCTATTGGGGCACGCCGCTCGCCTTCCGTCAGGCGTATCTGGGCGGCGAGCCGATGCCGGGGCCGCATGCGCCGGTCGGCGCGCCGGTGGTGCTGGCCGGTACGACGCCGACGCTGATCCCGCCGGCGATCGCGGCCGCTGCCGCGGCGCTGATGGCACAGCCCCCTGCCCCCGCTCCTGCCTCTGCGCTCGCGACGACCTCCGCTGCGCAGGTCCAGGTGTCGCATGTCGCCAGCGGCGCGGTGCAGGAGCGGTATGCCGACGATTCCCAGATCCTCGACAAGTGGAAGGACTCGGGCAAGCCGCTGAAATAGGGGCAAAGGGCCCCGCCGTCGGCGAGGCCCCGTGCTTGCTTAGCGGTAGCGACGATCCTGGCGATCGTTGCGTTCCCACCGGACCTGACGCGACAGCGCATCGAAGCGGCGATCGAGATCGCGGCGTTCCCACTGCGACAGGCCACCGGCGCGGTAGCGCTGCTCGAGGCGGACGACCTGGCGGAACTGGCCGCGCAGACGGTTGGCTTCGCTGCGGGTCAGCGACCCGTTGCGGATACCCATGTCGATGCGCCGGTCGAGGTTCGCCACGCGGGCGTTGATCGGCTGCCAGTTGTTGTAGCCCTGCGCGCTTGCGACGGTGGGAACCGTGGCGGTGGCGATGCCTAGACCGGCGAGCATCAGCGTGAGCGTCTTCATGATACGCACTCCTCTTGAACCAACCCTGTGTGGGCAGATGAGGAGTATGGAACGCGTCTGTCGCAACACCGTGCCGCAAACCCGTGAAAAGTGTCGCAAACCTATCGCAGGCCGGCAACTTCGTTCAGTTAGCTGGCGTTCATCTGCGCGGCGATCCAGCCCATGACATGCGTGTCGAGCACGTCGAGCGGGACCGATCCCTGTTCCAGCACGGCATCGTTGAAGGCCGCCAGGTCGAACTTCGCCCCCAGTGCCGCCTCTGCCTTGCGGCGGAGTTCCAGGATCTTCAGTTCGCCCAGCTTGTACCCCAGCGCCTGCCCCGGCCAGGCGATATAGCGGTTGACCTCCGCATCGATGTTCGCCGCCGACAGCGCGGTGTTGTCGCGCATGAAGGCGACCGCCTGGTCCTTCGTCCAGCCCTTGGCATGGATGCCGGTGTCGACGACCAGCCGGCACGCGCGCCACATGTCGTAGCTGAGGCGACCCATGCGCTTTTCAGGCGTATCGTACAGCCCCATCTCGTTGCCCAGCGTTTCGGCATAGAGCCCCCACCCTTCGGTGAAGGCCGTGAAATGCGCCAGCCGCGTCCTGAGCGGCGGCAGGTCGAGTTCCTGCTGCAGCGCGATCTGCATGTGATGCCCCGGCACCGCTTCGTGCGCGGTCAGCGAAGGCAGTTCCCACAAGGGGCGCTGATCCAGCTTCGAGGTATTGACGAAATAGGTGCCTGCAATGCGGTTCTGCGGGCTGCCGGGGCCGTAATAGGCGGTCGTCGTGCCTTGAGCGATTTCGGCCGGGATCGCGCGGACGCCATAGGGCAGGCGCGGCAGCCGGTTGAACAGCGTCGGCATCTTGCCGTCGATGATCTTCGCCACGCGCGATGCGGCGGCCAGCAGATCCTCGGGCGATCCGGCGTAATATTTCGGGTTGGTCCGCAGGTCCGCGACGAACGCCTCGCGCGTGGCGAAGCCGGCCGACGTGGCGACTTCGGTCATCGCCTGGCGGATGCGCGCGACCTCGCGCAGGCCGATCTGGTGGATCGCCTCCGGATCGAGGTCGGTCGTCGTCTGCTGGCGGATCGCGAAGCGGTAATAGGCAGTACCCCCCGGCTGCGCCGACACGCTGGCGACCGTCGCGCACGCCGGCATGTAGCGGTCGCGGATATAGTCCGCCGCCTTGGTGTAGGCGGGATTGACCCGATCGCCGATCACCGTTTTGGCCCGCGCCTGCAATGCGGCCCATTCGGCGTCGCTCGCGTCGCGGGGGCGGGGTCTGACGAAGGGGGCGTAGAAACGCGACGTCCCCGCATCCGCGGTCACGACGCCGCGGATCGCCTGTTCCACGCCGCCCATCGACACGCAGGGCTGGGCATAGCCCGCCTTCACCGCCTGCTGCGTGATCGTCAGCCAGACGTCGTTGAGCGCGGGCAGCCTCTCCAGCCGGGTCAGGTAATTGGCATAGTCCTGCTTGCCCCGGAAATTCAGCCGTTCGCCCAACGCCGCCATGCCCTGCCACGGCGAGGAATAGCTGGTGAACAGAATCATGCGCTGTCCGAAGCGATTGCCCTCGATCCGCTCGGTCAGCATCCGGCGCAGGATGGCCTTGTTGATGCGATCGGCGGTCGTCAGGCCAGCGTCGGGAATCGCATCGAGCCGCTGGAGGAAGGTCGCGGCCTGGGCGGCGCGGCGATCCTCGGCGGCGAGCGAGGCATCGCCGAGTTCGGTATCGTAATCGCGTACGCCCACCGACGACGCGAAGGTCGGACTCTCGCGCAACGTCCAGGCATAATGATCGGCAAGCAGCGTCTTCAGGACATCAGCCGGCGCTGCGGCGGCGGGGGTCGCGACGACAAGCGCCGCCGCGGCGAAGTTCACGAAGTTCACGAAGTTTACGCAAAGAGCGGTTTTTTTCCGAGCCGAGCCGCTGCGCATCATGTGGTCGATCTTCCTGCTATTACGTTCGTCGTCGATGACGGCCCCTCAGCCGAAGGTGCGCAGGAAAAATCCAACATTGCAATCGTCAAGGCCGCCCCACGCCCGCCATGAAGGCGTCGTTCCATCAGCGTCATGATCGCGATGCTGATTTTCGCCCAGGCCGCCACGCCGATCGTCACGATCACCCCGCCGCGACCGTTCGACCTGGCGACGGTCAAGCCGCGTAACGCCTGCAACGACATCGATTTCGCAGCCGTCGAAACCGACGTGCTGGTATGTGCCACGCGACCGAGAACGCCGCCGCTGCCACCTGCGGATCAGTTCGCGTCGGCGCCGTTGAAGCCGGAGGTCGATGTCCTCGGCGGAACGCTGGACGTCGCCGCTGAACAGAGGAGCATGTTGATGGGCAGCGCGCCCGCGGCGATGGTGCGGTTCAAGCTGAAATTCTGACGCCGCGCTCCCGCCGGGTCGCCGCCAGCGTGCGTTCGGCCAGCGTGATCGCGGCGATCAGGCAGCTGGCGAACAGCCCGCCTTCGAACGCGCCGGTCAGCACCGGGCCGAACGTGTTTCCCGCGACCTGTGTCATCGCGCCGAACGTCAGCCGCGATTCCGGAAAGGCATTCGCCAGCAGCATCAGGCTGCCGGCGAACATGCGCCCGCCCGACGCCACGATCGCGATGCCGGCAATACCGCCGATCGCGCCCGCCGCGACGATGGCGCGGCGCAGTGCCATGCGCGTCGCCAGCCATGCGGCAAGCCCGACGGCGGCGCCCAGCGCCAGCCCCTCCAGCGCGCCGGTGACATTCCCCGGCGATCGCCCGAACAGCAGCGTGATCGCATCGATGCCCAGCAGCTTCACGATCGCCCCGACGACCATCCCGCCGGCCGCGCCCCCCAGGATGCGCCAGCGCGGATCGCTAGCACGGGTGGCGAGCGCGATGCCGAAGGCGACGCCGACACCGCCAAGCAGCGCGATCAGGATGGTCAGGCACACCATGACGATCAGCACCGACGCCGCCCCCGGCCCCGCCTGCACCGGCTGCGCGGCCCCGGCGAACCCATAGATCAGCCCGCCGATCAGGCCAGCCATCCCGGCACCGACGGTCCCGGCCCCGCCCAGCAGCAGCGTATCGCGCCGCCGCTCGCCGACGGCGGTTGCGGTAATCGACGGGGTGGTGGCGACCGGTGCGGGCGTCTGCCCGTCCGGCACGGCGATCGCGGCGACGAAGCGATAGCCGTGCTTGGGCACCGTCTCGATGAACCGGGGGCGGCTGGCGTCGTCGCCCAGCGTCCGCCGCAATGTCCTGATGCACTGCGTCAGCGCCTCGTCGGTCACCGGAACGCCCCGCCAGACATCCTCGAGGAACCGATCCTTGGTCACCAGCCGCCCGTTCTCGCGGACCAGCAACACCAGCGCATCGAGATAGCGGGCGTTGACCTCCACCGCCACGCCATCGCGGGTCAGCCGCCGGTCGGTCGCGTCCAGGTGCCAGGCATCGAAACGGTAGCTGTCGGTCATCGCGTGCGGTGGAGCATGGGGACGCGGGGTTGGCAAGGCGGACGCGGCATCCCGCGTCGCCGCAGTCGCGGGCGTCACGCGGAAGGTCCCGCAGCATTCTTCGTCGTATTCGCGAAAGCGGGAATCCATTCTGGCTGACCTTCGTGAGACCTACCAGATTCAGCGACTATCGATCCCCGCCTGCGCGGGGATGACGGTGGTGAGGGCATGCCTGCGGCAAGGGGCGGCGCATCCTTCCGCCTGTGATGATGACGAAAGCGCTTCGAACGCCCGGTTGGGTCATCCAGTGCAGGCAGCATCCAAAACGCGCGCACGGAATTT
>DASTEN010000382.1:0-15839 GCA_035709645.1 Sphingomonas sp. | reverse complement strand
GATCATGCGCCTGCTCGATTCGGCGCGCGACGGGCCGGCTGCCCGCATCTTCATCGGATCGGAGAACAAGCTGTTCGCGCTGTCGGGGTCGTCGGTCATCGCCCAACCCGTCCGCGCAACCGATGGCCAGGTGGTCGGTGTGGTCGGCGTAATCGGTCCGACTCGGTTGAACTATGCCCGGGTCGTGCCCATGGTGGATTTTACAGCCGCCACGCTGGCCAGATTGCTGGCGTGACCACGAATTTCCTAAGTCAGAACGGATGTCATGAGCGAAGAGACCAAGACCGAAGACACGACCGCAACGGCCGACCTGCGCGAAGAAACCGCGCAGGACGCGCCCGAAGTCGCCGACCAGGATCGGATCGCCGCGCTGGAAGCGGAGCTGGCCGAGGCGAAGGCCGCGGTGCTGTATGCCCGTGCCGATGCGCAGAACATGGTCCGCCGGGCCGAAAAGACCGCACAGGATTCGCGCGACTATGCCGTCACCGGCTTTGCCCGCGACCTGCTGTCGGTTGCCGACAACCTGTCGCGTGGACTGGACGCCATCCCGGCGGAACTGCGCGCCGACGACAAGATGAAGGGCCTCGTCACCGGCCTGGAGGCGACGGGTCGCGAACTCGACAGCATCTTTGGTCGCCATGGCATCACCAAGGTCGAGTCGGTGGGTCAGAAGCTCGATCCCAACCGCCATCAGGCGATGTTCGAAGTGCCGAGCGCGGATGCCGAACCCGGCACGGTCGTCCAGGAAATCCAGACCGGCTACATGCTGAAGGATCGCCTGTTGCGCCCGGCCCTGGTCGGCGTGGCAAAGGCGGGATAACGCTGCTCCAAGTCGTCATCCCTGGGAAGGCCGGGATCAATTCTGACTGACTTCGCCGATCGCGCAGCGAAGCCAGCCGGAACTGATCACCGCCTTCCCCCGAGATGACCGGAACACGACGGTAGCGGTTACGTGCGTCAGCCCTTATCGTCGCGCCATGCCACGCTTCGATCACGTCCCCAACCGCCGCGCGCTGATCGATCGCCGGGCCGTCGCCGACTCGCTGGCGGCGCTCGACCATCCGGACACCGGTGCCTTGCGCCGCGCCGGGACCCAGCATCTGAAGGCCGCGCTCGATGCCGGTCGCGGGGAAATCGCCCGACGACTGTCGGTGCACCCGTCGCGCGGCCTGGAGGCAGCGCAGGCCGGCGCCTATCTGACGGACCAGCTCCTGCGTCTGCTGTGGGACTTCACCGTCCAGCGGCTGTACCGCAACACAAATCCGACCACGGCCGAGCGGATGACGTTGGTCGCCGTCGGCGGATATGGTCGGGGCGAGATGGCCCCGCAGTCGGATGTCGACATCACGTTCCTGACGCCGTGGAAACAGACCGGCTGGAGCGAACAGGTCATCGAAACGATGCTCTATGCGCTGTGGGACATGGGACTGAAGGTCGGCCATTCCTCCCGTTCGCTCGACGAAATGGTTCGCCAGGCGAAAGCGGACGTCACGATCCGCACCGCGCTGCTCGAAGGGCGCTTTGTCTGGGGCGACGAAGCGCTCTACGCCGAGGCCAGCCGGCGCTTTCGCCTGGAGGTGCAAGCCGATACCGCGCGCGCCTTCATCTCCGAAAAGCTTGCCGAACGCGATGCCCGCCACGTCAAGATGGGCGACAGCCGGTACGTCGTCGAACCGAACGTGAAGGAAGGCAAGGGCGGCCTGCGCGATCTGCATGCGCTGTTCTGGATCGGCAAATACGCCTACCACGTCGACACCGCCCCCGAACTGGTCGGCGCGGGCCTGCTGACCCGCGACGAGCTGCGCCGGTTCTACCGGGCCGAGAATTTTCTGTGGGCGGTCCGCTGTCACCTGCACATCATCGCCGGCCGTGCCGAGGATCGGCTGACGTTCGACTATCAGCGCGAGATTGCGGAAAGGATGCGGTTCACCGACCGCCCGGGCAAGTCCAAGGTCGAGCGGTTCATGCAATTCTATTTTCTGCAGGCCAAAGCGGTCGGTGACCTGACGGGCGTCTTCATCGCCCATATCGACGAGAAATTCGCGACGCGCGGCCGCCGCTTCGGCCTGCCCACGATCCGCCGACGCCCATCGAAGCTGCACGGCTTCGTGCTGGACCGCGGACGGCTTGCGCTGCCGTCGGACGACTTCCTGAGCCAGGATCCGGTGCGGCTGATCGAGATGTTCCAGTTGGCGGAGGCCAACGCGCTGGAAATTCATCCCCTTGCCATGCGCGCCGCCGCCCGCGATGCGCGGCTGGTCGATGGCGTCCGCAACGACGCGCGCGCCAACGCGCTGTTCCTCGACCTGCTGACCGGCCAGCGCGATCCCGAGATGGTGCTGCGCTGGATGAACGAGGCGGGCGTTTTCGGTCGCTTCGTTCCCGACTTCGGCCGCGTCGTCGCACAGATGCAGTTCGACATGTATCACCATTACACCGTTGATGAGCATACCATCCGCGCGATCGGTCTGCTCAGCCGGATCGAACGGGGACTTTTGAAAGAGGACCATCCGCTCGCCACCGCGATCTTCGGCCAGATCGTATCGCGGCGTGCGCTGTACGTCGCAGTGCTTCTCCACGACATCGCCAAGGGGCGCGGCGGCGATCATTCGATCCTGGGGGCGGAGGTCGCCGAGCGGCTCTGCCCGCGCTTCGGGCTGACGCCCGCCGAGACGGAAACGGTCGTGTGGCTGGTCCGGTGGCATCTGTTGATGTCGTCCTTCGCCTTCAAGCGCGACCTGTCGGACTTCAAGACGATCCTCGATTTCGCGCAGGCGGTGCAAAGTCCGCAGCGACTGATCATGCTGCTGGTGCTGACCATCGTCGACATCCGCGCGGTCGGGCCCGGCATCTGGAACGGGTGGAAGCGCCAACTGCTGACCGACCTGTTCGAGGGTGCGGAAGAGGTGCTGCGCTTGGGCCACAAGCAGCGCGGCCGCAGCGAACGGATCGCCACGAAGCAGGCAGAACTCGCCTCGGCCCTCGGCTGGGATCCGAACCGCTTCGCATCCGTCGTCCGCCGCCTGCCCGAAGCCTATTGGGTCGCCGAGCCTACCGACGTCCTGGAACATAATGTGCGGCTGATCGAGGGTGCGGGCACGACCGAACTTGCGATCGACACCAGCCCCCATCCCGCGCGCGGCGCGACGTTGGTGACGGTCTACGCCGCCGACCACCCTGGCCTGTTCTATCGTATCGCCGGCGCCATCCACGCGGCGGGCGGCAACATCATCGATGCCCGCATCCATACGACGCGCGACGGCATGGCTCTCGACAATTTCCTAGTCCAGGATCCGCTCGGGCGACCGTTCGACGATCCGGGCCAGCTGGAGCGCATCCACACCGGTATCGCCGATGCGCTGGCGAATCGGGTGAAGCTGCGCGAGCGGCTGAAGGCCAAGGCTCCGCCGCGCCCGCGCGCCGAAGCCTTTGCGGTCCAGCCAAACGTGCTGATCGACAACGCCGCATCGAACCGGTTCACCGTGATCGAGGTCAACGCGCGCGACCGCCCCGCCCTGCTGCACCATCTGGCCAATGCGCTGTTCCAGTCGCGGGTGACGATCCATTCGGCCCATGTCGCGACGTATGGCGAACGGGCGGTCGACACGTTCTACGTCACCGATCTGACCGGCGACAAACTGGGCGGAACGCGCGTGAAGACCATTGAAAAGCGCCTGCTCGACGCCGCGACCGCGGAAGAGGTTGCCCTGGCAGCATGATGGACACCCAGGCGCGCGGGTTCGATGCGCAGCCCGAACTGTCGAACGATCGCGTTCGCCTGCGCCCCATGCACCCCGATGATTTCGCCGCGCTGTTCGCGGTCGCCGGCGACCCGGCGATCTGGGCGATACATCCGGCCCATGATCGCTGGCAGGAACCGGTATTCCGACGGTTCTTCGCCGGTGGTCTGGCAAGCGGCGGGGCGATGATCATCGAGGATGCCCGAACAGACGACGTCATCGGGTCGTCGCGGTTCGATCCGACCCGAGCAGGCGCGGGCGAGATCGAAATTGGCTGGACCTTTCTGGCCCGCAGCCATTGGGGCGGTGAGGTCAATCGATCGGTCAAGCGATTGATGATCGCCCACGCGCTGACCGGCTACGACCGCGTCATCTTTTTGGTGGGCGAGCGCAATGCGCGGTCGCGGCGTGCACTGGAAAAGATCGGTGCGGCGCTGACCGATCGACGTCACGACGTACCGCTCGCCGATACTGTGGCGCGACACGTGATCTACATGGTGGACCGCACGCGCTTCGAGAGCGGGCCGCTGAACCGGTAAGCGCCTTCCCTCCAGGGCGTGCGCCGAGGCTTGGCGCTTATTTCCACCAGCGGCGACCGCCGGACCTCGCGCACATTCTGTCGCATGACGTGCCGACGACCCTGCGTACTATCGGTCAGCCGGGGCCGGCCTCGCCGACCCCGCCGTCCGCCGCAGCGTGTCCTCAGCCTGCTCCGGCAGACCGAGGACCCCCTATCAGAACCGCACGCGACCGGTGATGCCATAGGTCCGCGGTTCGGCCAGATACTGCGAAAAGATCTGGCGGCCGCCCGGATACTGCGGGTCGACGAACGGTGCACTGGTCGTCCCCGCCTGGAACGGCGAGTTGAATGCGACCTGGGCATAGTCCTTGTCGAAGATGTTCTGGCCCCAGAATTCCAGCGCCCAGCGTTCGCTGGGTCCGCGAATACCCACGCGGGCGTTCGCGACGAAGAAGCTGTCCTGCGCCTTCTGGGGGAACAGATCGGAGCCGGTGTTGTAATCGTCGCTCAGACGGCCGTCGATGTAGAACAGACCCGACAGGCCCGAGTCGCCAAGACGCGGGGTCCAGGCGAACGAACTGGTCGCGACCCATTCCGGCGCGTTCGACAGCTGCTTGCCCGGCAGGACGCGTAGCGCCGGGTCGAGCGGCAGCCCGCTGGCCGACCCGACCAGGTCGTTGCGGTACCGCGTGTCGGTGTAGGTGATGCCGAGCGTGAAGTTGATGTCACGCGCCGGCTGCAATGCCGCTTCGAGTTCGACGCCCTGCGACCGCACGCCATAGGTCACGTCGCCCGCAGCGCAGCTGCCCGTAGTCGCGCTCAGATCGCGATCGGCGCCGTTCAGCCCGGTCTTGCACGAATTGACGGTCGCAACCAGGAAGACAGTGCCGTTGAACGTGTTGAGCTGGAAGTTCTCGAATTCCTGACGGAATGCGGCCGCCGTGATCGTTACCGGGCCGCGGGCATATTTGGCGCCGATTTCGAACGCGTTCACCTTTTCCGGATCGAACTGAAGATTGCCGGTCAGCGCTTGCGCGCCGCCCAGCGCCGCGAAACTCGCCACCGGGTTCTTGAGCGCGGAGCGATCGAGGTTGAAACCACCGGCCTTGTACCCGCGCGAATACGACCCGTAGATCAGCAGCGATTCGACCGGCTTCCATGACAGCACCGCGGTTCCGGTGAATTCATCCTCGTTACGCTGGCTGTTGATGCTGACGCCGTTCAGTTCCGAGGTCGAATTGCCCTGACAGCTCAGACCTACGATGCCGGCCGCGGTCGCGAACAGCGGGCTCGTCGGGTTCAGCAGGCCCAGCGCACCCAGCGACTGCTGGTTCGTCACGCAGCCCGTGTTGTCGTTGGTGAAGCTTGCCGCCAACCGCTTGCGTTCGTTCGTGTACCGCGCGCCCAGCGTCAGGTCGAGCGTGTCGGTGAAGTGGATGATATTGTGCGTGAAGAACGCATAGTTGCGGCTGGTCTGCCGATAGCGATCGGCGATCGATCCCTTGTCGTTGATGCCGTCGAGCGTATTGAGCGCGTTGACGATGGTGTTGCCGGCGGCCCCGAACGGCGATGCGACACCCGGGACCAGCCCCCGCAGGACGGCATTGCCGGTGGCCGACAGACAGGCCGCGCTGCCGGGCGAATAGAATTGCGCAAGCGCGCTGCCGGACACGATACGGCAGGTCGCGAAGCGGCCATACTGGCTGCCGAAGCGCAGATTGTCGACCACGTCGAGCTTCTCATCGGCATAGTAGCCGCCGATCAGCCAGTCGAGCTTCCCACCGAACGCTTCGCCCTGCAGGCGCAATTCCTGGCTGAAGGTCTTGAACGATCGGCCCGACAGGCCGTTCGCCGCACGATATAGGATGTCGACGCTCGAATAGTCGGTGTCCGACCCTTGCGTCGAATTATAGTCGCGATACGCGGTGATCGAGGTCAGGGTCGCCGGGCCGAGGTTCAGGTCGACCTGTCCCGACACGCCCCAATCCTTGGTGATCCCGTCGAAGCTGCGGCCACGGCTGGTCGAGATCGTACGGCTGTAGCCCGGGGCGTTCACCAGCGACAGATTCTGGCCCAGGTCACGGATGACGTTGACGATGTTGTTGCCGGTCGCGCTCGGTGTCGCGGCGGTCGTCGGCAGCGTCGCGAGTTCGTTCAGATCGCCGACGTACGGATTGGTCCGACGGTCGACATAGGTCGCGGCACAGCATGCCTCATCACGCTTGGTATAGTCACCGATGATCCGGATGCTGAGGTCGCTCGACGGTTCGAACCGCAACTGGCCGCGAACGAAATACCGGTCGCGATTGTTCACGTCGACGTTGTTCGTCGGGTCGTAATAGAACCCGTCGCGCTTGGTGTAGACGCCATCGACCCGCGCCGCGAACGTTTCGCCCAACGGCACGTTCAACGCCCCCTGGAAGCGCCACAGGTCGTAGTTACCGTACGTCGCCTCGGCCATGCCGCTGAGCCCGGAAAAGCTCGGCTGCTTGGTGATGATGTTGATGACGCCGGCCGACGCATTGCGGCCCGACAGGGTGCCCTGCGGCCCGCGCAGCACTTCGACGCGCTCGACTTCACCCAGTTCGTTCATGCCCACGCCCGAGCGCGAGCGGTAGACGCCGTCGATGAAGACCGCGACCGAGCTTTCCAGACCGGGATTGTCGCCGACGGTGCCGATGCCGCGGATACGTGCGGAGGTGTTCGCTTCCGTGCCGGTCGACGACACGAGCAGGGAGGGCGCAAGCTGATTGAGCTGACGGATGTCGTTCGCGCCGGAAAGCTGGAGCTGTTCGGTCGACACCGCGGACACCGCAACCGGCACGTCGGCCAGACGCTCGGCCCGGCGGGTCGCCGTCACGACGATGTCGCCCTGGCTGACGACCGCTCCGTCCTGGGCGGCCTCGCTCTGCGCCTGGTTGGCGTCGGTGGTCTGGGGTGACGTCGTCGTGCTCTGTGCCATCGCCGGCAGGGCGATGGCAGTGGACGCGACAGAGATCAGCAGCGCGAGCTTACGCATGGTCGGCAATCCTCTCCTGCGGGACGACATTATGCTTCGTCATCCTCGTCTGTCGGGCAAGCTGACAAAAAGCACAGGCCTTGCCTAGTCCCCCACCATACCCGAACACGCGATTTTCAGGTCACCTGTGCGGGAAGGACACAGTTGCAAGACAGGACTGATTTTCAAGTTCAGTCGCCTTACCCCTAGGAAATGCTCGATTTTTCCGGGATCGAAAATGGAAACGGCCGCCGACAGAGATCCTGTCGACGGCCGCATCTCGATACCCGGCTTTCGAAAAATTATTTCGGCGCCAGCACCATGAGCATCTGACGCCCTTCCATCCGCGGATAAGCCTCGACCTTCGCGACCTCGGCGACCTGTTCCGCGACACGCTGCAAGACCGCCATGCCGAGCTGCCCGTGGCTGAGCTCGCGGCCGCGGAAGCGCATGGTGACCTTCACCTTGTCGCCTTCGCCGATGAACTCGACGACCTTCTTCATCTTGGTGTCGTAGTCGTGGTCGTCGATGTTCGGACGCATCTTGATCTCCTTGATCTCCTGCGTCTTCTGCGACTTGCGGGCAAGGTTCGCCTTCTTCTGCGCCTCGTACTTGTACTTGCCGACGTCGAGGAACTTGGCGACCGGCGGATCGGCGTTCGGCGAGACTTCGACAAGGTCGAGCCCGACCTCCGCGGCAGCCTCGATCGCGGCGCGCGTGTACATGACCCCCAGATTCTCGCCCTCGTGATCGATCACGCGGACCTTGGGGGACTGGATCCATTCGTTGAACCGGGGGCCGTTCATCGGCGGCGCCTGCATGGGCCGGCGCATCATGGGCGGACGGATAGGGTGTTCTCCTGTGGTTGTTCGACCGACGATATAGTAAAACTTGGCGCTAAACGAAAGGTGTCGCTCAACCGCGCAGATCGGGCGGCGTGGCTTCGTCGCTCAGGCGGGCCACGATCTCGTCCAGCGACACGAATTCCTGGCGATCGGACCCAAGGCGACGAACCGCGACCTTGCCCTCTTCCGCCTCGCGCTTGCCGACCACCAGCAGCGCCGGAACCTTCGCCAGCGAATGTTCGCGGACCTTGTAGTTGATCTTTTCGTTACGAAGATCGGTGTTCACACGAATGCCGGCCGCCCGCAGCTTCGCTGCGACATCGCGCGCATAATCGTCCGCGTCCGACACGATGGTGGCAACCACCGCCTGGACGGGCGCCAGCCACATCGGGAAGCGGCCCGCGTGGTGTTCGATCAGGATGCCGATGAAGCGTTCGAAGGTGCCGAGGATCGCGCGGTGGAGCATCACCGGGCGGTGGCGCTCGCCATCCTCGCCGACGTAGGACGCGTCGAGGCGATCCGGCAGGACGCGGTCCGACTGGATGGTACCGACCTGCCACGTCCGCCCGATCGCGTCGGTCAGGTGAAATTCCAGCTTCGGTGCGTAGAAGGCCCCCTCCCCCGGCAGTTCCTCGAACTTCGCCTTAATGTCGTCCGGCAGGTTCGATGCCTGCACCGCGTCGCGCAGTTCCTGTTCGGACATGTCCCACATCTCGTCCGAACCGAAACGCTTGTCGGGACGCAGCGCCAGCTTCACCGCATAATCGGTGAAGCCCAGATCCTGGTAGACCGAGTGCAGCAGTTCGCAGAACTTGCGGACTTCATCGACCAGCTGGTCCTCGCGCACGAAGATATGCGCGTCGTCCTGGGTGAACTGGCGAACACGCATGATGCCGTGGAGCGCCCCGTGCGGCTCGTTGCGGTGGCAGCAGCCGAATTCGGCCATGCGGATCGGCAGGTCGCGGTACGACTTGATCCCCTGCTTGAAGATCAGGACGTGTGCCGGGCAGTTCATCGGCTTCAGCGCCATCAGGTCGGCATCGCCCGACAGGATCGCGCCCTCGTCCTCGACGTTCGGGACCTCGTCGGGCACTACGAACATGTTCTCGCGGTACTTGCCCCAGTGGCCAGACTGTTCCCATTGCCGCGCGTCCATCAGCTGCGGCGTCTTCACCTCGGCATAGTCGGCTGCATCCAGGCGGCGGCGCATGTACGCCTCCATCTGGCGCCACAGGATGAAGCCGTTGGGGTGCCAGAACACCGATCCCTGCGCCTCCGACTGGAGATGGAACAGGTCCATTTCCGCGCCGATCTTGCGATGGTCGCGCTTGGCGGCCTCCTCCAGCATGTGGAGGTGCGCGTCGAGCTGCTTCTTGGACAGCCAGCCGGTTCCATAGATCCGGCTCAGCATCGCGTTTTTCTGGTCGCCGCGCCAATAGGCGCCCGACACGCGCGTCAGCTTGAACGCCGCCGGATCGAGCTTGCCCGTCGATGCCAGATGCGGCCCGCGACACATGTCGAGCCACGCGTCCTCGCCCTTGCCCGCACGATAGACGGTCAATTCCTCGCCCTCGGGCAGTTCGGCCGCCCACTGCGCCTTGAACGTCTCACCCTGCTGCTCCCAGCGCGCGATCAGGTCGGCACGGCTCCACACCTCGCGGATCAGCGGCTCGTCGCGCGCGATGATCTCGCGCATTTTGGCCTCGATCGCCGGCAGGTCTTCTTCGGTGAACGGCCGATCCTTCGGCGCGAAATCGTAATAGAAGCCGTCGTCGGTCGCAGGGCCGAAGGTGATCTGCGTCCCCGGGAACAACGCCTGCACCGCTTCTGCGAGAACATGCGCGAAGTCGTGACGCGCAAGCTCGAGCGCGTCAGCCTCGTCCTTCGCCGTCACCAGCGCCAGCCGCGCATCGCCCTCGAACGGGCGCATGATGTCGCGCAATTCGCCGTCGACCCTCGCCGCGATCGCCGCCTTCGCCAACCCCGGCCCGATCGCCGCGGCGACATCCGCCGGGGTGGTCCCCGGGGCTACCTCACGGACGGAACCGTCGGGCAGCGAGATGCGGAAATGCGCGGACATGGCAGGGACAACCTTCGAAACAATGGAAGCCGCGCCTATGCCGTGGAGAGGGGTGCGAAGGCAAGGCGACCATTCGGGAAACCTCGCCCTCGGCAATCGTCTAGATCGCGGCGGCAGCGGCCATCAAGGCCGCCCTTACCGCGGCAGCCGCCGCAGACCGCAGCGCACTCTCTGGCTGATCGCCCGGAGTCGGAAGTTTGACTTGCACCGAAACAGCGGAGCCGCTGGTGCCATCCAAAATTGTCGCGCTCGCCTTGTCGCCGTGTAGATCGACGCTCAGCGAATGAAGCACAAAAGCCATACTGTTTCTCCTGCGACCAAAGCCAACTGACCCAGTCGAGCATGCAATTTCAGGCCGGCCAGAATTTTGAAACTTCGGAATTGTCCAGATCGGAGGCTTTGCAACCTGCTCTCAAGCCAAGCCGAACGGGATCACCAGATTGTCGCTGTCATGGCCGATCCGCGCGCGGCCCAGGTACGGCACGCCCATGTCGCGGCACCAGCGCTGCATCATCACCTCCAGCGATTCGCCGAATTCGGCTTCGGTATCGCCATCCGGCACATCGGTGACCGCGCCCAGCCGGACCCCGGCGATCCCCTTCAGCTGCGTCGCGTTCGCCATCTGGAACAGCAGCCGGTCGATCCGGTAATAGGCCTCCCCGACCTCTTCGATGTAGAGGACGTGATCGGTCAGGTCGGGCATCCAGGGCGTGCCGATCAGCGCGCAGAGGATGACGAGGTTGAAGGCAGCGGCCGGCTGGCCGCCCAGCGTCGGCTCCAGCACCGTGCGGTCGCGGTTGACCAGCCAGCTAAGCGCACGGCCCACCGGCATGCCCTTCGACGCCTCGCTGACATTCGACGCCATCGGTCCGTGCACCGGCCGCCCGATGCGCCGGGCGTACAGCGCGCCGAGCAGGAAACCCATGTCGGAGAAGCCCATATAGCTCTTCTCGCGCGCCGCGGCTTTCAGTTCGGGCATGACCGTCTGCAGGATCCGGTTCGAGCCGTAGCCGCCGCGCGCGAACCAGATCGCGTCGATGCCGGGATCATTGGCATGGCGCAGGAACGCTTCGGCACGCAGCGCATCCGACCCCGCGAAATGCCCGGCCTGCGCAAAGCATTGCGGATCGACGATCAGGTCGACTTGCGGATAATATAGCGCGGTGAAGGCGGACACGCGGGCGGCTCCGGCCGGCGTGATCGACCGCGCGGGCGCGCAGACGGCAATCTTCAAGACACAGCCTCCCCCTCCCCGGTCGTGCGGCGTAGCGGCCAAGCTATGCGCAGGCTCGCATCGACGCACTGTCCCTGGATGCGCCGCCGGGCAAAGGTTGGCGACCATCCGGGACGAACGCAGGGTGGGACGGCTTGCCCTCGTTCGCCGCTACCGATAGCGCGGGCCCATGCTTGACCGCAAACGCTTCTTCTTCGTCGGCATCGGCGGTTCCGGCATGATGCCGCTGGCGATGATCCTGGCCGCACGCGGTGCCATCGTCGCCGGGTCCGACCGGGGACTCGACCAGGGCCGGGTGCCAGCAAAGTTCGCCGCGCTGGAGCGGCTGGGCATCGCCCTCCATTCCCAGGACGGCAGCGGAATCGTGTCGCCGGAGCAGACCGTCGTTGCCTCCGCCGCGGTCGAGGACACCGTCGCCGACATCGTCGCTGCGGCTTGCGTCGGTGCTGCGCGAATGACGCGTGCCGAGCTCAACGCCATGCTTTTCAACGCGGCCGAGCTATCGATCGGCATTGCGGGTACCAGCGGCAAATCGACCGTGACCGGGATGATCGGCTGGATCCTGGACCGCGTCGGCCGTGCACCGACCGTCATGAACGGCGCGGTGATGAAGAATTTCGCGGGGCCGGACAGCCCGTTCGCCAGCGCGCTGATCGGCAGCGAGGCGACCTATGTCAGCGAAGTCGACGAAAGCGACGGTTCGATCGCACTCTACACGCCCGACATCGCGGTCCTGAACAACGTCAGCCTCGATCACAAATCGCTCGACGAACTTCGCCAGCTCTTCGGCGCCTTCGCGGCAAAGGCGCGGACGACGGTCTTGAACGTCGGCGATGCCGAGGCCGCCGCGCTGGTGCCGACGCTCGCCGGCGATCGGCTGATCACCTTCGCGGTCGATCGCGATGCCGACATGAGCGCCCGCGCCGTGGTCGAACAGCCGTTTGCGGTTTCGTTCGATCTCCATGCCGAAGGTACTGTCCGTCCGGCGCGGCTGGCCGTTCCCGGCCGCCATAACGTCGCCAACGCACTGGCCGCGCTGGCCGCCGTCCGTGCCGCTGGCGTGCCGCTGACCGACGCGATCGCCGCAATCGCCGACTTCGCCGGCCTCCGCCGCCGGTTCGAATGGGTCGGCGAGGCCGGGGGTGTCGCCGTGATCGACGATTTCGGGCACAATCCCGACAAGATCGCCGCGACGCTGGCGACGCTCCACGCACACCCGGGCCGCCTGCTCGTGCTGTTCCAGCCGCATGGCTACGGCCCGCTCAAGCAGATGCGCCGCGAATTGGTCGCGACGTTCCTGACCGGGCTGGCCAAGGAGGACCTGCTCGTGCTGCCGGACCCCGTCTATCAGGGCGGGACCGTCGCGCGCGAGGTCGGCAGCGCCCAGATCGCCGAAGATATCGCGATCGGCGGATGCGCGGCGCTCCACATCCCCGATCGCGCCGCGGCGGCCGCGCATCTGGTCGCTCAGGCGCGGGCAGGCGATCGCATCGTCGTCATGGGTGCCCGCGACGATACGCTCAGCCTGCTCGCGGCCGAGATGCTGGAGAAGCTGCGCACCTGACGGCTGGAAAGCTCGCTTGACATGACAAGCTCGCTTTACGTAAAGTGAGCTTGTCATCCAGTCGTGCGGGAGATTTTCGACATGCGGACCACCACTATCGCCGGGCGGCGTTACCTGCGCCGCTTCTGGCCGACGATGCTTGCCTATGTCGCCGCGCTGTTCTTCGCCGTCTGGGCGATCAAGACGTGGCAGCCGACCGGCGTCCTGCTGGTCGCGCTGTCGATCCTGCCGGCTCTACCGATCATCGCCGTCATCGGCGTCATCGGCCTGTACATCATCGAGGAAACCGACGAATTCATCCGTGCCCGCGCCGTGCAGGCCATGCTGATCGGCATGGGTTTCATGCTGTCCGTCGCCAGCGCCTGGGGCTTTTTGGAAGACGGCGGCGTCGTTCCGCACGCCCCCGCCTATTGGGCGTTCATCCTGTGGTGCATGGGTTGGGGCTTGGCACAATGCGTCCAGTCCCTGCGCGACCGAAGCGCCGGCGACGAGGCATGACCAATCATATGCGGGCGCTGCGAGGCGAGCGCGGATGGAGCCAGCAGCACCTGGCGGACCTGCTGGAGGTATCGCGCCAGAGCGTCAATGCGATCGAGACCGGTCGCTACGATCCGTCCCTCCCCCTCGCTTTCAAGATCGCCGACGTGTTCGGCCAGCCGATCGAAACGATTTTCGTGAACCCGAAGGAGACCGCGTGATGAGACGTCCGTCGCTATTTCTCGTGATCCTCGCAGCCGTCCTCGTTCCGATGATGGCGCGCGGACAGACCGCGCCCGTCGTCCAGCGCGAGCATGTTTCGATCCGCGACGAAGGCGGCACCGGACCGGCGGTCATCCTGATCCCCGGCCTGTCGTCGCCGCGGGCGGTGTGGGACGGCGTTGTGCCAGGCCTTAAGGCGACACACCGCGTGCTGACCGTCCAGGTCAACGGCTTCGGCGGCGACGATCCGCGCGGCAATCTGACGCCGGGCATTCTCGACGGTATCGTCGCTGACGTCGACGCCTATGTTCGCGACCGCAAACTCGGGGCGCCTGCGGTCGTCGGCCATTCGATGGGCGGCCTGGTCGCGATGATGCTCGCGGTGCGGCATCCCGACAGCGTCGGCCGCGTGATGGTCGTGGATGCCCTGCCCTTCATCGCCACGATCTTTCAACCCGACGCGACCGTCGCGACGGTCACCGCGAATGCCGCGCGGATGCGCGACACGCTCGCCGCGACAGCCGTGTCGCCGACGCCCGTTACCGCAGACCCCGGCGGCATCTGGTCGATGACGCCCGCCGGGCGCATCCAAGTCGCCGAATGGAGCCGCCGGGCCGACCCGCGCGTGGTCGCGCAGGCGATGTACGAAGACATGACGACCGATCTTCGCCCCGATCTGCCGAAGATCGCGGCCAGGCCGTTCCACGTCCTCTACGCGGCCGGTGCGGGCCCGCAGGCGAAGGCGATCTGGGAACGCGACTACGCCGGATCGTCCGCCACGCTGGTACCGATTGCGGATAGCTGGCACTTCATCATGCTCGACCAGCCGGCCGCATTCGCGCGCGCACTCGACGCCTTTCTGGCGAAATAGGACCGATCGCCTGGCATTCCGACCGCTGGGCGCGTAGCGAAGCTCACCATGTCCGATCGTCCCCTTGCCTATCACCACACCCCCGGCCGCGGGCCGACCCTCGTCTTCCTGCCCGGCTATGCCAGCGATATGACCGGCACCAAGGCCCTGGCGATCGAGGCGTGGGCAAAGGCGCATGGCCGCGCCTGTCTGCGCTTCGACTATTCGGGCTGCGGCGCGAGCCCGGGCCGGTTCGAAGACGGCACGCTGGAGCGATGGCGCGACGATGCGCTGGCCGTCATCGATCATCTGGTCGACGGACCGGTCACCCTGGTCGGCTCGTCGATGGGCGGGTGGATCATGCTGCTGGTGGCGCTCGCCCGTCCGGACCGGATGGCTGGCCTCGTCGGCATTGCAGCGGCGCCCGACTTCACCAGTTGGGGCTTTACCGAAGACGAGAAGTCGACGATCGCCCGCACGGGGCGGATCGAGCAACCCTCACCCTATTCGGACCAGCCGACCCTTTTCACCCGCGGCTTTTGGGAATCGGGTGAAGGCTTGCGCGTCATGTGGCCGAGCATCGCGATCGACTGTCCGGTCCGCCTGATCCACGGCCAGCGCGACGAGGATGTGCCGTGGGAGCTGACCGTTCAGCTTGCCCGCGCGATCCGTTCAGCCGACGTGCATATGCTGCTGGTCAAGGACGGCGACCACCGTCTGTCGCGCGATGCCGATATCGGCGCGCTGCTCAGCACGATCGAGATGTTGACGCCATGATCCTCCTCGCCCTGGCCCTGCAGACCGCGGTCACGCCCGCGATAACCGACACGCCGGACGTGCGGCTGGAGCGCTGCGTCGAACTGGCGGTCGGCGATCCCAGCGCCGCGCAGGTCGAGGCGTCCCGCTGGGTGCTGGCCGGCGGCGGCTTTCGCGCGCAGCAGTGTCTGGGTCGCGCGCAGACCGGCCTGAAGCGCTACGATGCGGCCGCGGCGGCGTTTGCCGAGTCCGCGCGCGTGGCATCGGATGCGAAGGACGCGCGTGCCGCGAGTTTCTGGGCACAGGCCGGCAATGCCTGGCTGGCGGCTGGCGACGCGGCGAAGGCGAAGACCGCGCTCGACACGGCGCTGGCGGGTTCGGGACTGATCGGGCTGGCGCTGGGCGAAGCGCATCTCGATCGCGCCCGCGCGCTTGTCGCAGCTGGCGACAGCGCTGCGGCCCGCAAGGACATTGACGCTGCGCTGATCGATGCAGGCGAAGACCCGCTCGCCTGGCTGCTGTCGGCGACGTTGGCGCGGCGCAGCGGCGATCT